>JAVWKG010000087.1:0-12229 GCA_036638655.1 Lysinibacillus sp.
CAAAAATCGTGAGCATCTCATTTTTCTTCCAATAACTAATGATAATGCCATACGTAATGTACACGATTGCTATTGCAAGAGCTAGCATTAATGGCAAAACCGTATAAATAATTGCCCCTGCCGCTGTTGTCAGTATACCAATAATGAATGCGCCGCCATATAAAGTCGTTGTAAAGGCAGCTGAGCTCGTTTTTTTGGTTTCCATAAAATAAGCGAGTAAACCTAAACCAATAGATAATATATAAGACATGGCCAACTTCACGCTATCCGATAAAAAACCATAATCACTAATGAGTTTTAGACCTCATAATACACCAAGAACAAGGATGATCATAAATACTTTTGGTAATGCCCACATCATGATTTCTTCTAAGCTACGCTGTTTTTTCTCGGTAACACTTGTTGTACCTTCAGTGAGAGATGTCTCCCTTTTTTCTATTGGACGCGTTTCTAAATAACTGGGCTTAGCTATATCTAGTAAATTCTCAAGACGCCTTCTACCCTGTTTAACTTGCGATTGTTCCTTACGAGCTCCTTGATGTCCGTGCCCTTTTAGTGCATTTAACTCAGCACGTAAAGTACGTAGTTCTTCTTCTAGTTTAATTAGCCTACTTTCCGTTTCATGATCCATTTCCACACATCCTTTGCGGTTTTCCAAATGACAGCATAGAGGGCACTTCAAGCTTACTATATGAGCGATTTAGCAAAGCGGCTTGCTATTTGTATTGCTGGTAAATTTAAACCTGTTGTAATGCGCATTTCTTCAAGCATTTTACAAAGCTGAGCTGTTGCGATATTACCGGTAGCTCCTTTAGAAAATGGACAGCCACCTAGACCAGCTATGGAGCTATCGAACTTTGTCACACCAGCTTGTAAGGCGGCTATTACATTGGCATAGCCGAATCCATTCGTATCATGGAAATGAGCGACAAAAGAGGTCGATGGATAGCTTTCCTGTAATGCTGAAAAGCGCTCATATATAATCCGTGGATTTGCTTGCCCATTCGTATCCCCGATATCGATTTCATCAACACCAAACTCGCTAAAACGCTGCACAACCTTATTCATTTGTGAGAATGACACTTGCCCTTCGTACGGACAACTAAAGCTCATTGATACATAGGCACGAACGCGTATTAGATGCTGTTTCGCCATTTCGATTATCGTCTTACATTCTTGTAAAGATTCCTCGATGGAGCGCCCAATATTTTTTTTGTTAAACGTTTCGGTCGCTCCGACAAATACAGCAATTTGGGGCACGCCCGCTTCAATGGCACGTTGCAATGCCTTGCTATTTGGCGTTAATGCTAAAAAATCGATACCGCGCTCTTTTGAAAAAGCACAAATTTCTGCCGCATCGGCCATTTGTGGCACTTTTTGTGGATGGACAAAGGACGCTGTTTCAATACGCTTTATACCTGTAGCAATGAGTTTGTCGATTAGTACTTTCTTTTGTTCAGTTGGCACGAACTGCTTTTCATTTTGCAAACCATCTCTTGGTCCCACTTCGATTATTTCAACTTGCTTAGGAAAATACATAGCGATCCCTCCAACACAAATTGTGCATACCGACTATTCCCCTAGTTTTTACTGCTGCTCTTGAAATGTTTGTAATGCTTCGAAAAATTGCACGCCATATTTCTCAAATTTAAATTCACCTATGCCGCTTACATCGAGTAGCCCATCTAATGTAGAAGGCTTTTTCAGACATAAGTCATGCAATGTTTTATCTGAGAAAATGACAAATGGCGGTTTGCCTTCTGCATCCGCAATTTCTTTCCTTAATGCACGTAAATGTTCGAATAACGGGTCATTTTCAGCGCGTTGCTTCGTAACAGTGCTTTCTCTACGATTAACTGTCCGTTCGCCAAGTAACACTGATTTTCCTTCTTCTGAAACATAAATCGTCGGGAAACTACCGTGTTTCACGAGTAATAGACCCTCTGCTATTAAAAATTCAATGAAATTAGAAACATCTTTGATCGAATATTTTTTTAAAATGCCATATGTCGAAAGCTTCGTAAAGCCGAATTCTAGCACTTTTTGATTTTTAGAGCCTACAAGTACTTGAGCAATCATTGTTTTACCGAATTTTTGTCCCATGCGAACGATACAAGCAAGTACTTTTTGCGCATCTACCGTGACATCAATAGACTCGCGCTCATCATTACAATTGCTGCAACGTCCACATGGTTGTGAAGCGTCATCGCCAAAGTATGTAATGATTGTATTTTGTAAACAGCTTTCCGTATGACAAAAGTCGACCATCATTTGCAGCTTAGCAAGCTCTTGTGGAATGCGAGAAATATCTTGTGATTGATCGATTAAAAAGCGCTGCGTTTGTACATCACCCGAGCTATATAATAATATGCACTCACTCGCCAAACCATCACGCCCTGCACGACCCGCTTCTTGATAATAACTTTCCATGCTACGTGGCATTTGATAATGGATCACATAGCGTACATTACTTTTATCAATACCCATACCAAACGCATTTGTCGCGACCATTACACGTACTTCATCCTTAATAAAACGATCTTGCTCTACTTGCCTTACATTCTCGGAAAGTCCAGCATGATATTTTGCTACAGACACATTTGCCTTTACTAACATTTCGTAAAGAGCATCTACTGCCTTTCTCGTTGCCGCATAAATAATACCTACTTCACTTGCATTGTCCTTCACATAGTTCTTTACAAAACGGTCCTTATCTTGCCCTAAAACAATCGAAAATGCTAAGTTTTCACGTGCAAATCCTGTAATGACTGTATTATCTTCTGGAATAGCTAGTAACGTGCGAATGTCATCACATACAGCTGGTGTTGCTGTTGCCGTTAAAGCTAAAATTGTCGGTTGCTGTTGCCAAAGATTAAAAAGCTTTCGAATAGACCGATAGCTTGGACGGAAATCATGACCCCACTGAGAAATACAATGCGCTTCATCAATTGCAACAAGCGGTACTGGTAGCCTCGAAAGTGTCGTTAGAAAATAGTCATTATCTAAACGCTCTGGTGCAATATACAGAAGCTTTAAATAGCCTGAACTCGCCAATTGGATTGTTTCATCTACTTCTTGCATCGTTAAAGAACTATTTATATACGCTGCAGGAATATCCGCAGCTTTTAATGCATCGACCTGATCTTGCATAAGCGAGATCAGTGGTGAAATGACAATCGTTAGCCCTTCCAGCATAAGTGCTGGGATTTGATAGCAAATGGACTTCCCTCCACCTGTTGGCATCACACATAAACCCGACTGCCCATGTAATGTTTGTTCAATAATATTTTTTTGTCCTATCCGGAATTCATCGTATCCGAAATGCTGCTTTAATAAATGCTGTGCTTGCTCAAACATTGCTTGTTTCACGCCTCCTCTTTATTCCATTGTTAGTCGAATCATTTTATAGATGCCTTCATCGTCGCGGAAAATCTCATAGATTGAATCCGAGCTTGCCTTCGCTTCTTTTCCCGCTTGATTGGTTAAAATATAATTTGTCTTCGTTCGAACGACTAGGTTATCCTTACTCAATTCAATATTTTTCACTTTTGTAGGTAGAAAGCGTATTTTAGCATTTTTAGATGTATAATAGGCCACCATACCATTCATCTTTTTTTGTAAATCCTCTGCACCGACAATTTCCTTGACATGTACGCTATCGCCAAATTGAACAGCTAATTTCAATTGCTGATGAAATTGATCGAGAAATATCTCTACTTCATCGGCATTATAGGCGAAGACATCTTCCCCAAACGTTTCTATTGCCTTTTTCACTGCGTCTTTATTACCTGCGACTGCATAAGGTAGTAGGTTTCTTGACTGTTCTAGACGATCTTTCGGTTTCATCCCTTTTGCAATCCATTCGTCCATGAATGGCACAATATCTTTTAATGGTAAAATATACGGCTCATTGATACCTTGTTTTATGCGGTTAAGATAAATACCTACTACATCCCCGTTTTCCGCTTCCATCACAGGACTACCGATACGCGGCTCTTCATCCGCTTTCACATAAAAAGCATCGATTTTGTCTTCGTATTGTTGCACTGTATAAGGATCGCCATTGACGTAAACTTCTAAATTAGCGATGTCTTCCGTAAAAACATCCGGTACATTTACTTTTGTTTTATAGTTAACTTTTAAAATAGCAATATTATGAGCTGTTGACATATAGTGTACTGTTGCTTGCTTCATATCTTTATTACTAAATTGAATGAGTACATTTGGATTAGTTGCAACTAATGCCCCGTTTGTAATCATATATAGCTCATTGCCCTCTTGTTTAATAATAAGACCCGCACCCGTCGCGTTTTCTCCAATGACACGTAGTTCAGGTAATACTTTCTCTTCCTTTTTTGTTGCTACTTCCGCTTTTTCTTTTTTTTGTCCGATACTTTCAGCTACAGATTGATCGCCACATGCTACTAATAATAGGGACGTCGCTCCGAGTAGCATTAATTTATTCCACATATACTCACCAATACTTTCTGTCGTCTCAATAATTACTACTTCTAATAATAAACAACGATGTCCTTCGTTTCAAGTTTACATAATATTATTATGGATTAATAAGTCTACTCTTATCATTTTTTTCTATACTTCTACTCTTTTCTTGCAAAAAAAATCCGCCTATTCTACCAGCAATTTGTAGGACCATATTATTCCTTTGAATAACATTTAGATAAAAATACATCGAAAACGCTTATATACAAACTATGTTTTATCACAAATACATTTCACATAAAACAAAGAATTTTGGCTATATTAAAAACCAATTAATAATTACGAGGAGGAAACTTTGTGAAAAAAAATAATGCGATTTTTGTTTTACTTTTATACTTGTTATTAATTTTGGGCTTATCTGTTTCTGCGCAAGAAACAAAGTCCTCCAAAGTAATTAGTTATCATGGCGAAAGTGAAAATTGGTTGGGTTCTTTTACAATTGAATATACAAAGGAGGAAGTAATGGAACAAGGGAAAATAAAATATAAACCGGAAGATGTAGGTTCTGTAGGACAAGTTACATGTATATTTGAAACAATTACCGGCAAAACTACAAGCATTTCGCAATTAGCAGGTATTTCAATCGATTCACCTATAGGAGAGAAAGGCACTCTTTCTAGCAAGTCCGTTGCAGGAAATATCAATTTTAATTCTAAAATGGATGTTGTTAACGTAACTGTGAAATGGGATGGTAAAACCGAATCATTTACTTTATATAAGGAATAAAATTGCATGTATTGTCGTCTGATGTAAAAGTATAACACCATTCTTATTGTTCGAGAAATGGTGTTATTTTTTAATTCCTGTATTATATTAGTGAATTTTTGCACAGCTCCCTAACTTTACAGAAACATTTTGGTTCTCACGTTTGTTTTTTTAATGCCACCGTAGTACCTAAAATCGCAATGATTAACGCGATAAAAATCGCATACGTGAAATGGTGATTTGCTGTGATATCATAACAATAGCCTATTAAGAGTGGAATGATAGCACTCATCATAAAACCGCCTGAAAGTACCATGGATGACCAACTACTCGCCTCTTCGGCAGTTCTCGATTCATCGAGCGGTAGCATTAAAGCAATGGGAAACATACCGCTTAACACAACACCAATGATTAAAACGGCCAACCAAATAATCGCTCCTGTCCCGATCCACAATAATACAAAGCCGATAATACCTAGCACACTTAAGCTAAAAAGCCAGCTAATGCGACTTTGCCACTTCTCCATTAATAATGGAATCGCTATATTCCCAACCATTTGGACAATGGATAATACGGTTAAAACTGTACTTGCTGAAACAAGTGATAGCCCTTTATCCTGTAACATCGGTGTTAGCCAAGCCATAATTGAGAAAAATAACGATGTTTGTAAACCGAAGAACAGTAAAATAAGCCACGCTTTTTTGTGACGCCAAGGATTTCTAGCATTTTCATTCACTTTCACTTGTGTCGCATCTGTTATTACTTCGTCATTTGGTACAGCGATAACCCAAATAACAACCGCAATCGCAGCTAATATACTCCAACTACCTAGAGCAAATGCCCAATTCGCATCCGTTTGCTGATACATTGTCACTGTGAAACCAGCACTTAATGTAGCTCCTGTTCCGATTCCAAATGAATATAAGCCGATAACAGATGCAACATGTTGAGGAAACCTCTCTTTAATAAAAGCATTCATTAATGGCCCGATTATGGCGATCGCTAATCCGACAAGAAAACTTGTGCACACTAAGAGGAAATAACTTTCTTTTAGAAAGCGTGCGCCATTTGCTAGTACGATTAGTAAAACGAGTACGGAAATTGCCTTTTTAGTACCGATTTTTTTTTGCATAGGTACTGCAAATGGCGCAAACAGGCCCATACAAAAAACAGGAATGGACGTTAATAAACTCATTTGCATATTCGTCACTTGGAGTGAATCCATTAACACATTAAATAATGGACCTATTGCTGTAACGGCTGGTCTCATATTTAATGCCACAAAGAAAATACTAACTAATATAAAGACCGTAGATAATGTCCATTTCATCTTTTTCATCTCATCTAAACCTTTCTTGTCTTCATTCTTTCACGATTTATAGTTCCATACACTTTTCTTCAACGAAAGGCAGCTTGTTCGACTCGTTGGGTGCCGATTTTTCTCCTGCAAAGCCATATTCTTCCGAAATTTATCTTGCTGCTTTTTTAGATAGAAAATACTTCGACATTTTTTGATATTAAAATTTATAAAGTTATATTTTTCGCAATAAATGCATATACTAAAATAAAGAAAAATATCAATCTACTATAAGTCGTAATATATTTTCATATGCCAACTTATAGTAGAATGCGATAATAGGGCTATCACGCCTACTCTTAGATACATTTCACTATTTTTCATTTATAAAACAAAACAATACATCTACTACTAGAAAGAGAGGGTTCTACCTTGGCACTATACGGATTTTATACAGATGAATCAGGAAATAATGGCTTTAATGATCTGAGAAATCAACCCATTTTATGCTATGCAGGCATATTAGTTCCTCTTCATAAGCAAATACATCTCCACAATGAAGTACAAAAAATATCAGATAATTTGAAGAAAGATATCAAATTAAAAGTTCGAGGTATTCCTTCTAAACAAATTAATGACTTACCATTTTTTAAAAATTTCGAGATTCATGGTAAAGCATTCGTAGATGGAGAAGATTTTTATTACAGTCTTGAAAATGATGATCGTTTTCAAGTAGTTGAAAAGTTACTTACTTTATTACAAGAAAGTGAGATAAAAATAATTGCTTCTATAACTGATAAACAACTATATCAATCTATAACGGGCATCCGTGACCATAATAAAATGCACGTTGATGGATATAGTGCATTAGTTAACTTAATTAACACTGAATTAAGTCCAAGTGATGATTTTGCATTTGTTATATGTGACGATGGGAAACCAAGTGAAATTAGCAATTTTTATAACGCATTAAAAAACCCTTCAAATATGAGGGTTTATCCTGATTTACAAATTAAAGAATCTCATGACTCTAATTGTAATTTAATTCAATTAGCTGACTTAGTTAATTTCATTACATGTGTATATTTTAGACAACAATATGGACACGCGCCAAGAAAGAGACATCAATCTAAAATTAGTCAGTTCTACACACAATTTCTTCAAAGTAAAATAATCGTTAGTGAATACAAATAAAAAAGAGGGGACGTACACAACGTGCGAACCCTCTTTTTTGTCATACACAACGTACGACCCATTATTAAGTATATTCAAAAGAACTAAAATTATGACTAAAAAATTTAAGAGCATAAGTTCTAAGTCATACACAACATGTGAGTTAGTTACTGACGCTCTCAATAAATATTGAATTTAGTCGTACACAACGTGCGAGCAAATTCATTTTTCATGTACAACTTAGTCATACACAACGTGTGAGCAAGTTGTTTGTATACTTATTATCGTATATTTCCATTTTGTAGTCAATAGATTTTGTCTCTTTTAGAATAGATATAATAGTTAAACTTAGAAACAGCTTTCTGAATTTGAGGCATTTATTGATAAAGGTAATAAATGAGGAGGAAATTTAGTTTGTTCACTTCCCTATTTTCCTCCTCACATACGCTGCTAGTCACACAAAATAACTGCTTCTATATTTCTCGCCTCCACTTTCAACGCCCTTGTTCCACCATTTTTATTGAACAACGAAAAGCTTTGCCGCTTAAAGATAAATGTACGTCTATCGTGTTTACAAGTTTCCACAGCAATTGTTTCGTGCTATACTAGAAGCATTGTGAAAAAAAAGGAGGAACTTACATGATCCAAGTAAGTAATGTAGGTCTTCGCTATGGCGACCGTAAATTATTTGATGACGTAAATATTAAATTCACACCAGGTAACTGTTATGGCCTAATCGGGGCAAACGGAGCTGGTAAATCAACATTTTTAAAAATTTTAGCTGGTGATATTGAGGCACAAGAAGGTAACGTCTCTATGGGTAAAGATGAGCGCCTTTCTGTATTAAGACAAAATCACTTCGAATACGATGAGTTCAACGTATTAGATACAGTCGTTATGGGTAACAAACGTCTTTGGGAAGTGAAAGCTGAAAAAGACGCTATCTACGCGAAAGAAGAATTTTCTGATGAAGACGGCATGCGTGCTGCTGAATTAGAAGGTGAATTCGCTGATCTAAATGGTTGGGAAGCTGAATCTGAAGCGGCAACATTATTAGGCGGTTTAGGAATTGGCGACGAGCTTCACTATATGCTAATGGCTGACCTAGAAGGTTCTGACAAAGTGAAAGTCTTATTAGCACAAGCGCTATTTGGTAAGCCAGACGTTCTATTACTGGATGAGCCTACTAACCACCTTGACTTAAAAGCAATTCAATGGTTAGAAGAGTTCTTAATTAACTTTGAAAATACGGTTATTGTTGTATCCCATGACCGTCACTTCTTAAACAAAGTATGTACGCATATCGCTGACCTTGATTTCTCTAAAATCCAATTATACGTTGGTAACTATGACTTCTGGTATGAATCAAGCCAATTAGCACAAAAAATGATGGCTGACCAAAACAAGAAGAAAGAAGAGAAGATTAAAGAGCTGCAAGCATTCGTTGCTCGTTTCTCTGCGAACGCTTCTAAATCAAGCCAAGCTACTTCTCGTAAAAAAATGTTGGATAAAATCGAGCTTGACGATATTAAACCATCTAGCCGTAAATATCCATTCATCAACTTCCAAACAGGTCGTGAAATCGGTAATGACGTGTTAACAGTTGAGGGTCTTACAGCAAGTAACGAAGGCGACGCACTATTCAAAGATATCCGCTTCTCGATGAATAAAGAAGACAAAATCATTTTACTTGGTAGCCCACTGGCAAAAACAGCCCTTCTTGACATCCTTATGGAGCGAAAAGAAGCTGATGCTGGTACAGTTAAATGGGGTGTTACAACATCTCAAAGCTACTTTGAAAATGATCACGATAAATACTTCGCTGGTTCTGAAAAATCATTAGTAGAATGGTTACGCCAATATTCGCCTGAAGACGAAACAGAAAGCTTCTTACGCGGTTTCCTAGGTCGTATGCTTTTCTCTGGTGAGGAAGTGAAAAAATCTCCTTCTGTGTTATCAGGAGGCGAAAAAGTGCGTTGTATGCTTTCTAAAATGATGCTTGCAACAGCAAACGTTGTTTTACTAGATGAGCCTACCAACCACCTTGACCTTGAGTCAATCCAAGCACTAAACGAAGGCTTAATCCGCTTTAAAGGTGCCATGATTTTCACATCTCATGACCATCAGTTCATCCAAACAATTGCGAACCGTGTCATCGAAATCCGTGAAGACGGCTCAATTTTAGATAAGCAACTGACTTACGATGAATACCTTGCATGGAAAGATAAAGAGAAGTTGAAATAATTTTAAAAGCGTCTTACTGTAGTAGTACTTACACAGTAGGACGCTTTTTTTAATCAACCATAATGTCATGCCAATGTTAGTTTACCTGCAAAAGCAATGCTCAACATCCCATCGATAAAGTGCGTCAAATGCAGAAAAACTGGTTTTGAAAAACATCGAATAAGTGTGCTTTTGGTGAATGTTGAGTTCATTCTACCTCCACTCCACTAAATTGATTATATTTAGCTATTCCTCAGACATTATCCAATTTAACATGCCCATCGTTTGATTTAACATATGTTCTTGTTCTTTTAAACGCTGATTTCTCTGCTCTCAGAATCTCAAAAATAGCACTTCAAACTTCTTAATATTATTCGTTATCATCGTCTGGGTCTTCATCACTCATAATATATTCTATATCTTCATCTGTGAATTCATTACCTTCTGATACAGGATGTCCATTAACATCTAGCATTCCCATGACTGCTTTATCTCGGTCCGATACAATTAACGTATAATCCTCAAATAGAAATGGATTAGGTGGCAAATCTACCGTTACTCTCCATGCAGGCCTAATGTCATCTTTTTCTCTATCTTCCATATCCACTTTAAATGTATAAGCCTCATCAAAAAATAAACTTTCTATTTGCTCACTAACCGTCCCATCTAATTCATGTTCTTGGTGGTATGTTTTTGCGATTTCAATTGCTTTTTCTGGTGTTAATACTGTGTCTACTGTAATTTCACCTAATTTACGATAATGTCTAGGAAAATCTTCTTTCTTCAATTTCAAATATTCTTCAAATTCTTTATCAGTTAAACTCTGCATCAGTCATTTTTTTATATTTATCTAAAGACATATTATCCTCATTCCCTTTTATTTAAATTTAATTCTTAATCTTTCTATATATTCTAACGAATGATCTAACGAATCTTTATCAAATAGATGCTTATTCTTCATAATTTGTTCAAATACAAATTCTTCTCTTTCCAATCGACTCTGCTTCATGTAAGCATCTTTTCCAATGTCTAACCATTGTTCAGCATGATAGCCTTCATGGTATAGATTAATGACAGTTGGATTTTTCTTAATCAGGATTTTTCCATTTCCAAAATCAAATTCAAAAAAAAAACTACAATTGGGTTATCTTCATGACCTTTATAGTCAAAGCATATTAAGTTTCCGGCAGGGTTAAATGCAAAGGAATTGATCTTTTTGGAAATATGTCCTTATAATCATTGAAGGCTTATAGTATTTACTCCACTTACCTTGGTTAATGCCCCCCGTAATAAGCTAGGGGACGTCATGCTATCAAGCACCAGCATATATTTATATTCTCAGCTTTGACTTTTTCCAGAAACCCTTGTTTTGTCAATCATCGGTCGAGGATATGCCTTAGTGATGACCTCTGATTGCGTCATTGCCGGAAGGACTTGTTTATGGCTCCCTGCTGAAGTGGTCCATCCAATAGGTCTGCTGCCTATTATGCCCTCTTTTACATTTTCAAATAATTAATTATTTATCCTACTCTCATTTCGTGGAAGTTCATATATATATCCATAAACGGTCTGTTTTTATTGTTACCTTCCCTTTTTTACTACTTTTAGAATAAATTAGGTGTTCGTTTGACATCCTCCGTTTTATTATTCAAACGAGATAACCATATGAGTATCTTTTGTTGTCTCTATGACTTTTTGTACTATTTCATTTTTAGTATCTTCATCTATTATCTGAGTTTCATAAGGTGAATCCCAATTTGTAATACTATTTTTATATGCTACGAATCCACCTACAATCATTTCTCCCTCAATTTTAAGAGTTTTACCATCTATTTCTATTCTAATATAAGACTTCGTTCCTGTAATTTTCATAAAACCTCTACCTTTCAAATATAATTTTTTCAACTTTTGTAACAGGATCAATCACAGTTATTCTGGTAACCTGTTGATTACTAATTAACCTAGGTAACTCCACGTTTTCCCAAATGTTACCTTCCCTTAACTCTTTTCCAACAACAGCTCTTATCTCTCCTTCAACTTGTCGAGCATATTCTGCTGAAACATCTTCCCAAGCTTTAATTGAATTAGGATTATTAAAATTCCATTCTGGCATATCTATTTCTTTATCTTTAATTGTAGATTCTAGAGTAACACCTGATTTTGATTTTGCAATTTCTTCAGCTATTTCTGCTCCTCCTACACCATTAGTGCGTCCTGACCAGAAAAAGGCAGTATTAGGATCTGTCTTTAACAAAGGAGATAACTTTTCAATATTTATTTGAGAGTTGTTGTTAGATACTTTTGTATCATTACCCCTAGCAAGAAACG
>JAVWKG010000088.1:0-12156 GCA_036638655.1 Lysinibacillus sp.
ATAAAGTAGCTACTGAGCACATTGATGGCGTTGTCATTACACATGGTACTGATACATTAGAGGAAACTGCCTACTTTTTAGAGCTGACAACACAGTTGCAAATTCCGATTGTCTTAACAGGTGCGATGCGCTCGTCAAATGAAATTGGCGCTGATGGTGTTTATAACTTATTCGAGGCTATCCGAGTAGCTGTGGATGATGAGGCGCGCGGTATGGGCGTACTCGTTGTGATGAATGATGAAATTCACCTCGCACTTAATACAACGAAAACGAGCACGAGTTCAGTAAATACTTTCCAATCTCCGCAATACGGACCGATTGGACTCGTTACGAAATCTCGCATACTATTCCATCATGCACCGCTGCGTCGCCAGTTTGTTGAGGTCGCTACGCTCTCAAAAAGAGTCGCTATGTTAAAAGTATACGCAGGTATGGAAGTGGACTTGCTCGATATTGTACTCGCTTGTCAATATGACGGTGTTGTTTTAGAAGGGCTCGGGCAAGGAAATGTGCCTCCCGCTGTTGTCAAAGGGATTGAGGGCTTACTTGTGCGTAACATCCCAGTCGTACTAGTTTCACGCTGCTTTAACGGTATTGCAGAAGGCGTTTATGGCTATGAAGGTGGCGGCAAAATGTTGGAAGATTTAGGTGCGCTTTTTGCAACAGGCATTAATGGTCAAAAAGCGCGTTTGAAATTATTAATCGGCCTCAACAAAGCCGACACACCTATGAATTTAAAACAATTCTTTTGCTAACAGTAATGTGAGTAAAGCTACTATCTCGCCTTTCTCTTTGCCAGTGATTCTTTAATATTGGATGCGTGTTTAATGAGCATGCATCCAATTGCTACTAGCATCGGTATGTACATTGGTAAATGTTCGGACATTATAATCGCCCCTATATAAAAGGCAAAACCGCCTACCATACCGAGTGTAAGGCTTCGTGTGAGGGCAGCAACGAGTGTTGTACCTATGATCATGGCTAAAAACAAGTTTGGTGATAAAGCCAGCCCAACCCCAATAAACGTTGCCACACCTTTTCCACCATTAAATTTCAACCAAACCGGAAATAAGTGACCAAGGATAACGAAACTCGCTCCACCTACAATGACCCACTCCTCAAAATGCCAAAGCCGCCCAACGATGACGACAAGCACCCCTTTGAGTAAATCACCAAGTAATGTCCACGTAAAGGCAGCCTTACCGATAACACTTCCTGCATTGCGCGCGCCTAAGTTTTTACTGCGCTCCTCCTGCAAATTTACATTGTATGCTTTCCCTACAAAATAAGCAGCCATTACATTACCTATGCTATAACTCAATAGCCAATACAACCAAACCATCGCACATTTCTCCTTTTTCAACCAAAAAAGCTGTATAAGCACACAATGCCTATACAGCTTTTTGTTTTTATTTTCTATCAGCAATTGCTTTTGCGATGCAGTCACCGTGGAAACGTCCATTTTCAATGAAAATTTCGTTGGCATTATTCCCCGCCGCAATAACACCAGCAATAAATAACCCTTCCACATTCGTCTCCATCGTTTCAGCTTCACAGCATGGGCGCCCTGTTACATCATCAATGTCTACACCCATCGCTCGAATAAAGGTATGATCTGGATGGTAGCCTGTCATTGCAAAAACATAGTCATTTTTTATTGATACCTCTTTGCCGTCATTGTTTAAAATAACTTCATGCTCTTTAATTACTTTTACTTCTGAATTAAAATGCATCACTAGTTCTCCATCGCGCACTAGCCCCTCAAACTCAGGCAACACCCAAGGTTTAATGCTTGAGGAGTATTCACTTCCCCGATAAACAACCGTCACTTTTGCTCCAGCCTTATTTAATTCCAGTGCCGCGTCAATCGCCGAGTTTTTACCACCGACTACTAACACTTCTGTATCAAAAAATTCATGTGCTTCTTTAAAATAATGATATACTTTTGGCAAATCTTCACCAGGTATATCCATATAGTTTGGATGATCATAATAACCCGTTGCTATTACAACATATGGCGTTTCGTAAACCGCTTTATCTGTTTTCACCGTAAAAGTTCCATTCGTCTTCACTACGCTGCTCACTTTTTCAAAGCGATTCACTTGAATATCTTTCAAACGTACAACCTCTCGATAATAGACAAGTGCTTGATTTCGTTTCGGCTTTCGTCCCTCAATTATAAACGGCACATCTCCAATAGCCAATCGTTCACTCGTACTAAAAAAGGTTTGATGTGTTGGATAATTATAAATCGCATTCACGACATTGCCTTTTTCAATAACGATCGGTTTTAGACCGATATTTTGCAAAGATATGGCTGCTGCTAAACCACAAGGGCCGCCACCGACAATAATGGCATCTACTTGTTGCATTTATGACACTCCTTTTATTTCGACAAAACTTTGTATACTTCACATTATACGCCTTTATTAAAGGCAAAGTTGTTTATTTAGCCGAAATGTTTATGTCAATGATATGACATTGTGGTTTTGCTCCGAGCCGAAATGGTACTAATGTTGTCCCGTAGCCGTTGCTCACTAAAGTCATCACACCATCACGCTCCTTGTAAGAACCGTTTGGATGGACACCGAATGACCCTAAACGGATTTGACCACCATGTAAATGGCCACCCATCATCAAATCAGCTCGATACTTTTCTCTGACACGTGCAAAAACACCAGGATTATGTGAGATAAAAACAACAAAATCATCCTTCTCGACTTTATCAAATGCCGCTTCAAAGCTGTATTTTCTCGTTGAAGTGTCTGCAATCGCACTAAGCCACAGTCGATTTTTAGTGCCCTCTAACAATATCGCATCATTTTCTATTACTGTGACACCATGCTCTGCAAATAACTGACGGATTGTGTCTTCTCCTACCTCATGATCATTATTTCCCCAAACAAAATAAACAGGCCCTAACTTACATAACAACTGGATATTTTCTCGAATTCGTGCAATAGGCGTACGTCTATCAGAAAAATCACCGCCGATGATAATTGCGTCAAATGACCCTTTTAACTGTTCTAGCATGGCGCTATTAATTTTCCTTAAATGTGTATCGGAAATAAAAAATAAACGCATTTTTTCTTGTTCACCCTGTAATGATAAAACGTGAGTGAGCACATTATTCTCATGAGCAACCTTCAACATATAAGCTAGGAATGCAACAATAATAAATAAACATAAACCGACATAAAGCATTTCAGCATTCCTCCTTCAAAAAACAAAGAAGACGAGGCTAATTTAAAATAAGCGTCGTCTTCCCATTACTAGACAACGAAACCACATTTTTGGTTTTTACATTTGTCCATTATTTTATACTAAATAAATACCCTTGCAAATGAATTATACCTACTATTTTTTATGGCAATTTAATCTTTTGACCAACTTGAATTACGTCTGATGGCATTCCGTTTGCAGCGCGGATTTTTGCAAGTGTGGATTCACTTCCGTTACCATAATATTTAACTGCGATACGGTATAGCGTTTCATTACTTTGAACGGTATGTGTTTTCGCTGAAGCGGCTTCTTGTTTCTTTGCTTCTTCCGCCTTTTTCGCTGCTTCTTCCGCAGCTTTTTCTTGTGCTATTTTTGCATCCTCAGCAGCCTTCTCTTCATCGGCCGCTTTTTGTTCAGCCTCTAATTTTTCAGCATCTTTTCGGGCCTGTTCTTGTGCTTTTTTCTCAGCTTCAGCAGCTTCATTTTTGTCTATTTTTATACTATTCTTGTCACTATTATTTTGATCTTCTACTTCAACCACTGGATTATTAGAATCCACTTCATCTTCCGTTTCTTTTAGCGTCTTTCCTGGCTCATAAAAATACCAAACGAGTACTAAAGTAGTGAATGGAATCAAGATGAAAATGACTAAAAGTATTTTCATTAAAGGATTTTTATCCTGCTTCGTTTTTTTTGGTCCTTTATTATCACTACCGTTACGATTCATACGAGAAACTCTCGATAGTGGTTGCTCTTGCTCTTTTTCAACTTCAAATGATTGACGATGTTCTTCGATTTTATCGCGATAATCTTCTTTACTCATTCGCCATATCCCCCAATCTTACTTCTCTCTCTACTAGTTATTATGACGAAGTTTTAATAAAAAGTAAATGACTCAAACTGCTAGCTTTCGACATTTATTAACAATCGTTGTAAACGCTGCTGCCACTTTTCCATGACCGTCTTTTCTTCCCGATTAGTACGGAGTGCAAGTATGTCGTCATACTCGATACCACAATTCTCACAGCAATTTGTAGGATGCTCATGAAGCGTTTGCCCAAAGTATTGGACAAGATGCTCTCTTAAACACGTAGTAGATTTAGCGATTTTTGTCATTTCCGAAACGGCGTTATACTTTTCGATGGCGAAATTATTTAAACGTGATTTCACTTTATCAATTGACTCTTGTTGCATCCAAAAATGTAAAACACGAAAGGCCGTTTCACCGATTTCTCCATTTTTCAGCATTTGTGAAGGATGAACACTTTGATTGATCAACGCTACATAGCGGTCGACATGTGCCGATGCTGGTAAATCACCTATCGCCACAAAATTCGCTAGCTCTTCATCGTCCTCTGCATAAAGCAAAATAGCAAGAGCGTCATTGCCATCACGACCTGCACGACCTATTTCTTGCATGTAATTCGCTACATTTGCAGGCATTACCTCATGTATGACCTGTCTAATATCAGACTTATTAATACCCATTCCAAATGCGTTTGTGGCCACAATCCATTCCAATTCCCCATCTATAAATTGCTGTTGTATAAACTGTCTATCCTCCGAACTAACCCCCGCATGATACGCCGCAACGTGGATACCAGCTTGTTTCAGCACCTCGCTATATTGCTCTGCTCGTTTTCTCGAAGACATATATAAAATGCCAGGCCCAGCTGTTTTCGTAATATGTTGCATAAGCCACTTCGCTTTATCCGCCTTTTCTTCAAAAGAGACACGCCCTAGATGGATAGTAGGTCGATCGACATCATGGATGAATTCAAATGGATCCTGCAAACTTAAAGTGGAACGAATGTCATTTAACACCTTGTCCGTCGCTGTTGCAGACAATGCTAGGACAGGAGGTCTATTCGTTTGGCGGAACCACTCACTAATACGCAAATAATCTGGTCGGAAATCAAACCCCCACTGCGAAATACAATGCGCCTCATCCACCACTATTAAACTAAGTGACATCGTCGCTAATTTTTCTTGTACTTGCTCCTGTAATAGCATTTCTGGAGAGGTGAAAATATAACGGTACTGCTCCAAAAAATGGAGTGCATATCTTTTTTCATCCGCTGATAAAAAAGAATTCAGCGCTACTACTCTTCTTTCACCTAATCTTCTCAATTGCTCCACCTGATCTTGCATTAATGACAGAAGTGGCGACACAATTAACACAGGTGCAGACAAAATAATTCCCGGCAGTTGATAGCAAAGTGATTTCCCCATACCTGTTGGCAATAGCGCAATAACATCTTGCTTTGCTAGAACCGCTTCAATGATTTCTTTTTGCCCCGCTCGGAAAGACGAGTAACCAAAATGGGCTTGTAATTTTTGCTCAAGATTCACGCATTACACCTCCCCTTTCGCTAATATAAGGCGCAGCTGGAAATAGCTTAAATGGGGCAGTTCCTCATGCAACACCTTTAACTTTTTCGTTTGCAAATTAAGTGAGGCCTGCAATACCGATTGTGCATCCTCATATGTAACGAATGCGCCGATAGAAAAGTTCGGTTCATTCATCGCAAACTCAACTAAATGATCTTCAATCGTACTCTGCTTTAAGCGACGAATATGTACAATTTGTTCAAGTGAATACCCTTTTTCATATAAATTTGCCGTTTGCTGAGCAGACTCCGTCAACATCGCTTGCACACGTAACCCCTCACTTATTTTCACAAGTAAAGGAGACGTTTCGCTTTTGTTTACGGCATTCAATAGACAATGCAATATTTCTACAAATGCTAATTGACTATCAAGCTCACTTTCTTTTCGCTCACTTGCCAGCTGCTGCCAAGTCCACCCCGGCACACTATGCCCGCTCAGGCGATACATTAAAAGTTGCTTACTATTCTCCGAAACAACGCTCTCCTCTACAACTTGAGATAATTCTTCAAATAATTGCTGCTGCAAATGATTTTTACTATATTGTTGGTCAATTAAAAAAGCGCGAACCCATTTTTGCACGATTTCATCTTTAGAAATCGGCGAAAATGATTTTACTTTTTCTTTTTGATACGATAGACTTTGCACTACAAGAGATAGTCTCGCAAAGAAGATGTGCTCATTGCCACGATAATGCCAACCGTCCAATAGAAATGTTAGCGTTTGTTCAGCATGCTGGATTCCTAGCTTTGTTAGTGAGTAATGACCCGTTTCCTGCATTTTTAACCAGCTATATTGCATAAATGTTGCGACTTCCTTATCAAAAACAGCTCGCTGTAATTTTGGTAGCAAGCCAAAAAATGCATGCAATTTAAATAGACCGACATCTTGAATCGTTTGTCCTGAGCGCTTGCCCTTCAACAAATGATAGGCGGCCGAAACAGTTCGTTCATCATTTAATTTATGTAAAATTTGCAAAAGAACTTGTTGAAACATCAAGGCAAATTCCTCCGTTTTAATAGTATTAGGTTGAAAAGTAGGATAAACATCTTTAAAATGAGTATGAAGCTTGGTAGGAACTTGGTAAAGGAGAGAAAAAAATGGCTAAATACACAATTGTCGATAAAGATACATGTATCGCGTGTGGCGCATGCGGAGCAGCAGCACCAGACGTTTACGATTATGATGATGAAGGGATTGCCTTCGTTATTTTAGATGATAACATGGGGACTACTGAAGTTCCAGAAGATCTATTAGAAGACATGCAAGACGCTTTCGAAGGCTGCCCAACTGATTCAATCAAAGTAGCTGACGAAACTTTTGATGGCGACTCTTTAAAATTCGAATAATTTTAGTATGAAAAGAAATTGCGCGTTTCGCAACTTTTCATGAAGGCATCCTATTTACTTTGGATGTCTTTTTTCTTGTTTATTTTTGAAAATGTGAGCTCTTCGTTTTATTGTGCACGGCTTGTTGCTTTATCACGCAGAAATTGGCTTTTATCACGCACTGATGCGAGTTTATCACGCACGAAATGTACTTTATCCGAAACTACCCTATCAAACTTCAAATTTGCCCTGCTATTCGACATTCACCCTATTCGCTAGAAATAGCTATTGCACGAATAAAAGCTACATGATAAAATATTTAGTAGTTGGTACTAATAACAGATATTATTTCACAAAGGGGTTTTTATAGATGATGGACAATTTACTTCAATTAAAAGATAAAAATATCGTCGTAATGGGCGTTGCAAATGACAGAAGTATTGCTTGGGGCATTGCTAAGCGTCTATTCGATGTTGGCGCAAATGTCATCTTCACCTATCGTCAAGAACGTTCACTTAAAAAATTAAAATTACAACTTGAAAAATACGGTCAGCATGATTCACTTATCGTGCAATGCGATGTAAATAGTGATGAAAGTACGAAAGCTGCATTCGATGAAATCGGCGAAAAAGTTGGCGTTATTCACGGTATCGTGCATTCAGTGGCATTCGCAAATGCTGAAGATTTACACAACCGCTTTTTAGAAACGACGCGCGACGGATACGCGTTTGCACAGGACACAAGTGCTTATTCACTTATTTCATCAGCAAAAGCCGCTCATCCATATATGACAGAGGGCGGATCTATCGTGACAATGAGTTATTTAGGTGCTGAGCGAGTACTTGATGGCTACAATGTGATGGGTGTTGCAAAAGCTGCACTTGAAGCTTCAATGCGCTATTTAGCAGCAGATATTGGGAAAGACAATATCCGTGTCAATGCCATTTCAGCTGGTGCGATTCGTACACTTGCCGCAAAAGGCATCCCTTCATTCAATACGATTTTACACAAAATCGAGGAAACAGCACCGTTAAAACGTAATGTTCAGCAAGAGGAAGTAGCAGACATGACAATGGTGATGCTATCTCACCTATCCCGCGGTGTCACAGGCGAAACAATTTACATCGACTCTGGCTACAATATTATGGGATAAAAAAAGAAGTGAGCGGCCGTTTTTTACATGGCGCTCACTTTTTTTATTGACTTGCAAAATGAACGGCCGACCGCGCACTTTTTGTCGGTGGATAGGTGATATGTAAGGTGGATAGTGAATAAATCGTGAATCATGGTGAATAAATCTTTGTTTGTGGTAAATAAAACTAGATGTTCGGTGAATAAAAACAAAATGAAGGTCAATAAAAATGAGATGCAACATTTAAAGCTATTCCAACACCCATTTTCATTAGTAAAAGCATCGAAATAAAGAGCAAAGGGAACTCTCTCAAAATCAGCATGGACTTTGGGTAATAGTTTAGTTTGTTGGTAAGTTAAAATGGTTCCTGAGCACATTTCATAACGTCCTGTACGAGGCCCTGAAGGGAGGCATTTAGACAAACAGCTATTGTATAATCTTAAACATCACTGTATCATCTAACTATATTTTCCAAATGCACGATTATCGTTCTTTTGAGCGGGGAGGAAATACTATGCAGATAACAATTGAAGAGAATTTATCCATACGCACTGTGGCATTAACCGATGTGAAATCTGTTTTTGCTTTAACGGATACATCTAGAGAGATATTGCGCGAGTGGCTACCATGGCTTGATATGACTAACGAAGAGCAACATACTCGAAGCCATATAGAAGGTTGTATCGCAGATTATGAGGCAAAGAAAAGCCTTTCAACCGTCATAATATTTCAGGATAAAATTGTAGGTAGAGCTAGCTTTAACAGCATTAATTATTCGAATAAAACTGTATATATCGGCTACTGGTTAAGTCCGAATGCACAAGGACATGGCATTATGACAAAGGCCGTACAAACACTATGCCAATATGCATTTGAAGAACTACAATTCAATAAGGTTGAAATCCATGTGGCCGTTGAAAATGCGAAAAGCCGTGCCATCCCAGAGCGTCTAGGTTTTGTCAATGAAGGAACAATTCGCTCAGCAGAATGGCTATACGACCATTTCGTTGACCATATTGTTTACGGCAAACTTGCAAGTGAATGGGTGTAGTCCTTGTTTATCGCAAAAAAAATAGCTACCTAACACAAATGTGCTAGGTAGCTATTTTTAACTTATTCAGCGTCTTGTTGTTGCGTATTATCCGTTTCAGCCGGTGTTTGCTTTTTATCTAAACTGGATGCAATTTGCTCTAGCTCTGGGCGCAATGTCCCTTTACCTGCATAGCTTTCAATTAAGCTCTTAACATCAATGCCCGATGTCTCTTTTAATGTTTCCTGCAGCGTTGACATCAAGTTCGTCGCGTAAGACGTCACTTTATTAGCACCGCCTCCGCCTTCTCCACCACCAGTATCGACAACCGTAATTTTGTCGATATTGCTAAGTGGACTTGCTAGTTCTTTTGCGTATTCCGGCATCATGCGCACGACCATATCAAGAACTGCCGCTTGACCGTAGAATTCAAATGCTTCTGCAATTTTACGTTTTGCCTCAGCTTCCGCAAGACCACGTAATCGAATAATATCCGCTTCTGTTTCCCCTTGTGCACGTTCAGCATCTGCTTTTGCCATACCATCTAATCGAATCTTTTCTGCTTCCGCTTTCGCTAACGACTCAATGCGGTATTTCTCTGCATCTGCTTGTGCAAGCTCACGACTTTTTTCTGCTGCCGCATTTTGCTCCACTGCATAACGATCCGCATCTGCCTTTTTCTTTACTTCTGAATCATATTGCTTCTCACGACGTAAAATCTCTTTTTCTTCTAATTCAATTTGCTTTTGACGTTCAATAATTCGGATTTGCATTTCTTGTTCTGTTACATCCTGTTTTGCGCGTGCAGTTTCAAGCTCATACGCTTGGTCAGCACGAGCTTTGGCGATATCTTGCTCGCGACGGAATTCCGCCACTTTTAATTGATTTTCTTTTTCCGCTTCTGCGATTTCAGTTGCACGCTCTAGTTCTGCCTTTTGTGCTTCCTTAGACGCCTCTGCACGCTTAATACGTGTTTCCTTCTCTGCTTCGGCTGTTGCAATATCCGCATCACGCTTTACTTGTGCAATTCGCGGCTTCCCTAGTGATTCTAAATAGCCATTTTTATCGCGAACATCCTTAATTGTGAATGACACAATAAGCAAGCCCATTTTCGCTAAATCATGAGATGCCACACGTTGTACTTCTTGCGAGAACTTATCACGATTTTTGTAAATTTCCTCAACTGTCATAGACCCTAAAATAGAACGTAGATGCCCTTCTAATACTTCACGCGCTTCGCCTTCACGCTCTGACTTTTCCTTACCTAAAAACTGTTCTGCGGCTGTTGCGATTTCAGTAATAGAACCGCCAATCTTAATAATCGCAGTACCATCAGCCATTACTGGAACACCTTGCTCCGTATACACTTCTGGTGTTGTTACTTCTAATTTACTTGATAGCAAGCTTAGTGGCTGAGCCTGTTGGAAAATTGGTAATACAAATGTACCACCCCCACGAATGATTTTAATACGATTTCCTGACTCATCCGTATGTACATTTTTTGAGCCAAGATAACTACCCGTGACAATCAGTGCCTCATCCGGACCTGCCGTACGATACTTCATAACATACAGTGCTACGATGGCGATTAATACAAAAGCAACAATCCCTACTACAATCAAAATCCCTGTCATTTCTGTCATCTAAATCTCTCCTCTTTATATAAATTTCCGTTCATACTCTTTCACAAACAACGTACCTTCCTTTACTTCCACAATCAAAACCGTCGTTTCATAATCAATGGCCTCATTGTCATAACCCGTTGCTCTTTTAGAAATGACGCCACTTGTCGTTTCGATAACGACCTCACCAAAACCGTCTATTGGTATAGGTACAATCACTTTTCCTACTTGCCCACCAAGTGATTCTTCCGTATAGGCTAGAGACACATCAGCTGATTTTAATGGTAGCAATATAAATAAATAGAAAAGTGTACTTAAAATTGCGCCAATTATAATTGCGATGAATAAATGAATGCCACTTGTGAAAAATGAAAGCTTTTCTAATATAAATCCTGTTGCTGACACCATCGTTATAAACGGTAAAATGACACTTGGACTCAAAATTGGTATGCCTTCCCCTATACCCTCTGCCATTTCACCAAAAAACATATAAAGAATCGTTGCCAAGCCAGTTAAAACTAAAACGACTAAATATATTTGTTCTAGCGTATAACCAAAAAGCATCATGAACGATCACCTCGCTTCATCGTATTACCTACTATACGAATGACCTAACACTAAGGTTTCAAAATATTTAGTTATTTACAGAAAAATTGGAGGATTTCACCAAAGGAACAACTGGGAATTCAATATTATTACAATTCATCATTTATTATTGCTAAATTATTCCGATAGTACTACTAACGACAAGGAGGTGTTTTAAGTTGAAAATTCAAGCATTCACTGTGCCACTTCTGCATAATAATACAGACGCACCAGCACAATTGAAGTCAAAATCAAACGAAGCAGTTACCGAGGAAGAGAAGCAAATACGAGATCCAAAAGTCATATTACAGGAATCTATACTCAAGCAGCTTTCTGAAATGAAAGAAGCGAAGATGAAAACTGGCAAAGGTGATTCTAAGGCAGAGCGTATTATTACAAAGTTCGATTCTGGGAAAAAACTTTCTTCAGATGAATTAAGCTATCTCATTAAAAATGCTCCAGCAAGTGTTGATCGCATTTTGCGAATGTCTGCGGAGCGGGAACAAAATGAAATGATGATGCGTATGGCTCGAACAAAATCTGACACATTACAAGTACCAATATACGCCGCCAATGCCATTAAAAAAACGAGCCAAAGTGCTGGGGATGCACTCACACGTACAAACCAATTACAAGATGCTGTCCATGAGTATCAAAAAACGGACGAATACAAAGAAAAGCCAAATACCGCCTCAGATATACGCACAAAAAAGAAAAGTAAAAAACCTATTCTATATGCCGAAAGCGCACTTTGGACAGCTGCTAAAAATGCCTATTTACCAAGAAAGACAAATATATCTAAGTAGTACTTTATATGATTCTATCGATACTTTTCTCTTCGCTATCGGT
>JAVWKG010000089.1:0-11980 GCA_036638655.1 Lysinibacillus sp.
CATCATGGCTAAACGTACTGACATTAAAAGCATCTTGATTATTGGTGCTGGTCCGATTGTCATCGGTCAAGCATGTGAGTTTGACTACTCAGGTGCTCAAGCATGTAAAGCCCTTCGTGAAGAAGGCTACCGCGTTATTTTAATTAACTCAAACCCTGCAACAATTATGACGGATACAGAAATTGCTGACAAAGTATATATCGAACCAATTACGCTTGAATTCGTATCACGTATTTTACGTAAAGAGCGTCCGGATGCAATTCTACCAACACTTGGTGGGCAAACTGGTCTAAACATGGCAATCGAGCTAGACGAATCAGGTATTTTAGACGAACTGAACATCGAAATTTTAGGAACAAAATTAGATGCTATTCATAAAGCGGAAGACCGCGATTTATTCCGTAACTTAATGTATGAGCTAGGTGCGCCAGTGCCTGAATCAGACATTATCCATAACATGACTGAAGCAAAAGCATTAGTAGCGCGTATTGGCTACCCAGTTATCGTACGTCCAGCATTCACACTCGGTGGTACGGGCGGCGGTATTTGTCATAATGACCAAGAGCTAGAGGAAATTGTTACTTCAGGTTTAAAATATTCTCCAGTGACGCAATGTTTGCTTGAAAAATCAATTGCGGGCATGAAAGAAATTGAATACGAAGTAATGCGTGATGCTGCAGATAACGCAATTGTTGTATGTAATATGGAAAACTTTGACCCAGTAGGTATTCACACAGGTGACTCAATCGTAGTTGCGCCGACACAAACATTGTCAGATCGTGAAAACCAAATGCTACGTAATATCTCACTTGATATTATCCGCGCATTAAAAATTGAAGGTGGCTGTAACGTACAGTTAGCACTTGACCCATATAGCTTCCAGTACTATGTAATCGAAGTAAACCCACGTGTATCACGCTCATCAGCACTAGCATCAAAAGCTACAGGTTACCCAATCGCGAAGCTTGCTGCTAAAATCGCTGTAGGTCTTACACTAGATGAAATCAAAAACCCAGTTACTGGTTCAACATACGCTTGTTTCGAGCCAGCTCTTGACTATATCGTTGCTAAAATTCCACGCTGGCCTTTTGATAAATTCGAATCAGCAAAACGTAATCTTGGTACACAAATGAAAGCTACTGGTGAGGTTATGGCACTTGGACGTACGTTTGAGGAAGCTATACTGAAAGCGGTACGTTCTCTTGAAACAGGTCAAGTACACTTAGAGCTTAAAAATGCGGAAGACAACACAGACGCTTGGATTGAAAAACGTATCCGCAAAGCTGGGGATGAGCGTTTATTCTTCATCGGTGAAGCACTTCGTCGTGGTGTAACAATTGAGCAAATCCATGAATGGTCGGCAATCGATCTATTCTTCCTAAATAAACTTAAAAACATCGTAGATATGGAGCAAGTTCTTGCAGACAATAAAAACGATAAAGATATTTTACGCACAGCAAAACGTCTAGGCTTCGCAGATAAAACAATCGCAGAGCTTTGGAATACAAATGAAGCTGCTATTTACGCGTACCGTAAAGAAAACGGCATTGTGCCAGTGTACAAAATGGTCGATACATGTGCAGCAGAATTCGAATCAGAAACACCATACTTCTACGGTACTTACGAAGAAGAAAATGAATCAGTTCGTTCTGAAAAGCCATCAGTAATCGTGCTTGGTTCAGGTCCGATTCGTATCGGGCAAGGAGTAGAGTTCGACTATGCAACAGTACACTCTGTATGGGCAATCCAAGAAGCAGGTTACGAAGCAATTATCATCAACTCAAATCCAGAAACAGTGTCAACAGACTTCTCGATTTCAGATAAATTATACTTCGAGCCATTAACAATCGAAGACGTAATGCATATCGTTGACCTTGAGCAACCAATCGGTGTAGTTGTACAGTTCGGTGGTCAAACAGCGATTAACCTTGCAGATAAGTTAGAAGCAAACGGCGTGAAAATTCTAGGTACAACTTTAGAAGATATCGACCGTGCTGAAAACCGTGATAAATTCGAACGCGCATTACACGAAATCGGTATTCCACAGCCGCTTGGTAAAACAGCTACATCTGCTGAAGAAGCAATTGTAATTGGTCAAGAAATTGGCTTCCCAGTATTAGTTCGTCCTTCATATGTACTTGGTGGACGTGCAATGGAAATCGTTTATAACGTAGAAGAGCTACAACACTATATGGAAAATGCGGTAGAAGCATCTCCAGATCATCCAGTACTTGTGGACCGTTACTTAACGGGGAATGAAATCGAAGTAGACGCAATTTGCGACGGCGAAAATGTGTTAATCCCAGGTATTATGGAACATATTGAACGCGCAGGGGTTCACTCTGGTGACTCAATTTCTGTCTACCCACCACAAAAATTAACGCAAGCACAAAAAGATACATTAGTTGACTACACAACTCGTTTAGCAAGAGGTCTTGGTATCGTAGGCTTAATGAATATCCAATATGTTATTTCACAAGGTGAAGTATTCGTGATTGAAGTAAACCCACGTTCTTCACGTACAGTACCATTCTTAAGTAAAATTACGAACATCCCAATGGCTAATATTGCGACAAAAGCGATTTTAGGTACATCGATTGTAGAACAGGGCTACCCAACAGGCTTAGCACCAGAGCAAGCAGGCGTATTCGTTAAAGTACCAGTGTTCTCATTCGCGAAATTACGTCGCGTAGACATTACATTAGGACCTGAAATGAAATCTACAGGTGAAGTAATGGGTAAAGATGCAACACTTGAAAAAGCACTATACAAAGGCTTAGTAGCTGCAGGCATGGAAGTACGCACAGAAGGTACAGTGTTATTCACGGTAGCTGATAAAGATAAAGATGAAGCAATCGCTCTAGCAAAACGCTTCTCAACAGTAGGTTATCGTATTGTGGCAACAGAAGGCACAGCGAAAACTTTCGAGGCAGCTGGTGTACGTACAGATGTTGTAGGTAAAATTGGTGGTCAATCGCCAACATTACTAGATCTAATCCAAAACGGTGAAGCACAGCTTGTTGTCAACACACTAACAAAAGGTAAGCAACCTGCGCGTGACGGTTTCCGTATCCGTCGTGAATCAGTAGAAAACGGCGTACCTTGCTTAACTTCACTTGATACAGCTGAAGCAATGCTTCGTGTTATTGAATCAATGACATTCACTGCAGAACATATGCCGAAAGCGGAGGTTGTACACTAATATGATTCGTCAAGAGAAAATGACGGTCGTCTCTCAAAAGCAAATTGCGACAAACATTTTCGAATTGACACTTCATGGAGAACTGGTACAGGACATGACGCCTGGCCAGTTTGTCCATGTAAAGGTGTCAGATTCTTTGGAGCCGCTTTTACGTCGACCTATCAGTATTGCAAACATAGACAAAGACAACAATGAATTTACGATGATTTATCGCGCGGAAGGTCGCGGCACACAAGTGTTGGCAACAAATCGCGAAGGACAATTAGTAAATGTGCTTGGTCCAATCGGTAATGGCTTCCCTGTGGATGCAGTGCAAGAGGGCGGTACAGCTTTACTTGTTGGTGGCGGTATCGGTGTACCACCATTACACGAGTTATCAAAACAACTAAATGCACGAGGTGTGAAAACAATCCATGTACTTGGCTTCCAAACAGAAGACGTATGCTTCTACGAAGAAGAGTTTAACAAGCTTGGAGAAACACATTATGTGACAGTTGACGGCTCTAAAGGTACAAAAGGGTTCGTGACAAATGTATTAGAAGATCATGCACCTGAATTTGATGTGTTCTATTCTTGTGGACCACTTCCAATGCTAAAAGCACTAGAAGGCTACTACCCAGAAAAAGAAGGGTATTTATCTTTTGAAGAGCGTATGGGCTGCGGCATTGGGGCGTGCTTCGCTTGCGTATGTAAAACAACAGATCAAATTGAAAAAGACTATGTCAAAGTATGCTCTGACGGTCCAGTATTCCCGAAAGGTACGGTGGCATTATGAGTCGTTTAAATATAGAGTTACCAGGCTTAGAGTTAAAAAACCCAATTATGCCAGCATCAGGATGTTTTGGTTTTGGTCGTGAATATGCACAGTTATATGATCTATCAAAACTAGGTGCGATTATGATCAAGGCAACGACTGTAGAAACACGCCCGGGTAATCCAACACCACGTGTAGCAGAAACAGCAGCAGGGATGTTGAATGCAATCGGGCTGCAAAACCCAGGTATTGACAAAGTGATGAATGAGGAACTGAAGTTTTTAGAAGGCTATGATGTGCCGATTATTGCGAACGTAGCTGGGACAGAAACTGAGGATTACGTAGAGGTGGCACGTCGCATTTCGACTGCACCAAACGTCAAAGCACTAGAACTGAATATTTCTTGTCCGAATGTAAAGTGCGGAGGTATTCAATTTGGTACAGATCCTGCAACTGCACGTGAGCTAGTAGCGGCAGTGAAGGCAGTTTCTGAAGTGCCTGTTTATGTAAAGTTATCACCTAACGTAACGAACATTGTGGACATTGCAAAAGCAGTGGAAGCAGGCGGAGCAGACGGCATTACAATGATCAATACATTAATCGGCATGCGTCTTCATGAGCGTACTGGTAAACCGGTTATCGCCAATGGCACAGGCGGATTATCAGGTCCTGCGGTTAAACCAGTCGCAATTCGTATGGTGTATGAAGTATATAAAGCAGTTAATATTCCGATTATTGGTATGGGCGGTGTGACAGAAGCGCAAGATGTGATTGACTTCATGTCAGCTGGTGCATCAGCAGTGGCAGTTGGAACAGCTAATTTTGTGGACCATTTCGTTTGTCCGACGATTATCGAGGAGTTACCTGCCAAACTAGATGAGCTTGGTGTCAATCATATTTCAGAAATTATCGGAAGGAGCCACCGCTAATGAATACAAAGCCAATACTTGCACTTGATTTCCCAGGTGAAGAGGACGTTTTCAAGTTTTTAAATCATTTTAACGAGCCACTTTTTGTGAAAATCGGTATGGAGTTGTACATGCAAGAAGGTCCAGATATCGTGCGTAAAGTGAAGGATCTAGGCCATGATATTTTCCTGGATTTAAAATTACATGATATTCCAAACACAGTTGGATCTGCGATGAAGGGCTTAGCGAAATTAGGTGTGGACTTAGTAAACGTACACGCAGCAGGTGGACGCCCGATGATGGAAGCGGCACTAGAAGGTTTAGAGGCAGGAACAGCAGCAGGCAAAGAACGTGCAGCACTTATTGCCGTAACACAGCTAACTTCAACAACAGAAGCGCAAATGCAAGCAGAACAAAAAATTGCGTTGTCATTACAAGATTCTGTTTTACATTACGCAAACTTAACGAAACAGGCTGGCTTAAATGGGGTTGTTTGTTCGGTACATGAGGCGAAAGCAATCGCTGAAATTTGTGGCGAAGACTTCTTACGTGTAACACCTGGCATTCGTTTAGCAGGTGGGGAATCACATGACCAAAAACGTATTGCTACGCCAGACGGGGCAAAACGTGATGGTTCTTCATTGATCGTAGTAGGACGTGCAGTTACAGGTGCACAAGATCCAGTAGCGGCATATAAAATCGTAAGCGAATTATGGGAGGCATAAATATGACATTACAAAACGAAATCGCACACGCTATGTTAAAGGTAGGTGCAGTAGAATTAAATCCAACAGACCTATTCACATGGGCATCAGGCATCAAATCACCTATTTACTGTGATACACGTTTAACAATTTCTGATCCTGTCATCCGTAAACAAATAGCAAATGGCTTAGCAGCTCTTATTAAAGATGAATTCACAGCAACAGAAATCGTAGCGGGCACAGCAACAGCTGGTATCCCACATGCTGCATGGGTTAGTGATATTTTAACTTTACCAATGGTGTACGTGCGATCAAAAGCAAAAGAACATGGCCGCGGCAACCAAATTGAAGGTAAATACGCAGCTGGTCAAAAAGTGGTAGTAGTAGAAGATATCGTCTCTACTGGTGGTTCAGCAATTACAGCTGTCGAAGCATTACGCGCAGCTGGCTGTGAAGTGCTTGGCGTTGTTTGTGTGTACACGTACAACTTACCACGCGCTGAACAAGCATTTGAAGAAGCGGGCATTAAATACGTTTCATTAACAAACTTCGACTATTTAATCGAAGCAGCAAATGAATCAGGTGCCATTAAAGAAGCAGATATTCCATTCTTGAAAGATTGGCATGCGAAGCTAAAAGCAGGAGAACTTTAATATTTAGGAGAAACATAATGTTTGATTAAAGAAGCATAGGTCATTACACAAAACGAGAGATTCGGCGATTAAATCCGCTGAAACTCTCGTTTTGTGTTTGACATTAAAGAGGTGGAATGAAGCGCAAGTGGAGTAAGTAGTAGCAATTCAGTTTACTGATTGTACGCAGGTTGACCGCTATTTGTCCTAAGTGGCAATAGATATTGGTGTTGAGCTTAAAAAACTAAGAAAAATATTGGGCTGAATCTCAAGAGAGGTATGACATCCTCGGAAGATATAAAATACATGATCTTTATTTTCTAAAATAATTAAAGGTGAATTTTAATATTAGTGCATTAGCTTGGTAAATTATTCATGAATAATTAAATGAGTTTACATCAAATGTAAATTTGTATTATTACTATTTTTAAAATTTACCGGTTAATACAGTAATTATTTAATAGAAATAATAAGAAATATACGAAATACTATATGAAGTAATTTCCATAATAAACTATATTAAAATATTAAAATTGATGTTTTTTAAAAATAGTATTAAAAGATGAACAGAGGTTAGAGTTTATAAAATAATAATTTGTACATAAGTGGTAATAATAGTTGTATGGTTCTGTGCATAAACTAAATTACTAGGGAATCGTAATTTATACTTGCTTAAACATGTAATTACTAGATAGAATGAGATAAAGCATAGTTGTTTGACGATTCAGTGTATTATTATTGAACTGTATTGAGGCTATCATTTAGTTAATGCTATTGAATCAATAGATATGATTTCACAATAGAGATGAAGTATATTTGACTTCTGTTTTCAGAATATTGGGTCGTTTCTGAGGGGGCGGTTTTTAAGAATGGACTATTGATAAAAAAAATTAACTATTACAGCTGGTTTACACTATCTTAATATTTGGGATTGATAAAATTAATTTTACTAAAGGTGTGTATTAGATGAATGTAATGCTTGAAGTGAAAAACCTTAAAACTGGATTTGAGATAGATGGGGAAATTTATCACGCAGTTGATGATGTATCTTTTTCAGTTAAGCAGCGACAAATTGTTGGTATTGTTGGTGAATCAGGTTGTGGGAAAAGTGTTATGTCTCTTTCAATCATGAAATTACTTCCAAATGGAATAGGGGAAATTACAGCTGGTGAAATATTATTCGGTGGTAAAAACTTAGTGAATAACTCTAATGATGCAATGAATAAAATTAGAGGGAAAGATATCGGAATGATTTTCCAAGAACCGATGACGTCATTAAATCCTGTGTTTACAATAGGGTTTCAAGTAGCCGAAATAATGTTGAATCATAACAATATTACAAAAAAAGAAGCGAGAGAGAAGTCAATAGAGCTATTAAAAAGTGTCGGTATCTCCAGACCAGAGAAAATTGTAGATGAATATCCGCATCAATTGTCGGGCGGAATGAGACAAAGAGTAATGATTGCCATTGCCATTGCCTGTCGACCAAAACTTCTTATTGCCGATGAACCAACAACGGCACTCGATGTTACTGTGCAAGCACAAATACTCGAATTACTTAAGGGCATTCAAGAAGATAATGACATGTCCATCATATTAATTACACATGACTTAGGTGTTGTAGCGGAAATGTGCGATGAGGTAATTGTCATGTATGCCGGTAAAATTGTTGAGAGGACAACCGTCGATAATCTGTTCCATAATCCGAAACATCCTTATACAAAGTTATTAATGGCGTCAATTCCGAGGATAGATAAAGAAGTAGATGAACTGACTACAATTCAGGGAATCGTCCCGTCTTTAAAAAATATGCCTAAATCAGGATGTCGCTTTGTTGAAAGATGCCCTTCTGCTAAGCAGGAATGTAGTACAGTAACTCCACAACTTACAAGTACAGGCGCCCAACATGATGTTTCGTGCTTATTATATGAGGGTAGCGATCCTAGAAAAGGTGTGAGATAACAAAATGAGACAGACAAAAAACAGTAATGACAAAGGGAATTTACTGGAAATTAACAATTTGAAGACCTACTATCCAATAAAAGGTGGTTTTTTAAGAAAAACAGTAGGTCATGTAAAAGCTGTTGATGATATATCTTTTGTTATAAAAAACGGCGAAACGTTGGGATTAGTAGGAGAGTCAGGGTGTGGGAAGTCTACTACTGGACGTACTATTTTAAGGCTGTTAAATCCTACAGACGGTCAAATCTTGTTTAATGGTCAGGATATTACCAAATTAAAAGGAAAAGCTTTAAGAGATATTAGACAAGATATGCAAATGGTATTTCAAGATCCATATGCATCTTTAAATCCTATGCAAATGGTCGGAAGTGCTGTAGCTGAACCGATTATGAATTATACAAATAAATCTTTAAAATCATTAAAAGAAGAAGTGATAGAACTTTTGAAAAAGGTTGGATTGCCTGAAGACGCATATTACAAATATGCACATGAATTTTCAGGAGGGCAAAGGCAAAGGATTGGTATTGCCAGAGCATTGGCGCTTAAACCCAAACTAATAATTGCAGATGAGCCAGTTTCAGCCTTAGACGTGTCTGTACAATCCCAGGTTCTAAATTTATTAAAAGAGTTACAAGCCGAGTTTGATTTAACATTTTTATTTATAGCTCATGACTTAAGTGTAGTTAAGCATATGAGTAATCGAATTGGTGTTATGTATTTGGGAAATATTGTTGAAATTGCTGATAGAGATAATATTTATGAAGAACCACTGCATCCTTATACACAAGCGTTAATCTCTGCAATTCCAGCACCAGATCCGAGGAAAAAGAGTGAAAGGATTGTATTGCAGGGTGATGTACCGAGTCCAGCTAATCCTCCTAATGGTTGCCCATTCCATCCTAGATGCCATAAGGCAATGGCTGAATGTTCATTATCTAAACCTACATTAAAGGAGGTGAAGCCAGGGCATAATGTTGCTTGTCACTTATATTAAATAATATGGTTAAAAAATGGTCAAAAACACAAAGAATACGGGGGGAAATCAATGAAAAAATCAACATTATGGGCTTTCATGCTTACAATGGTAATGGCATTAGTTTTAGCTGCTTGTAACGGGGATTCTTCTGAAAAAGGAAAAGAAGAGGAGAAACCAAAAGGAGATACTGAACAAAAAGGTGGCGTGGTTACATTTGGAACTGACCAAGCGCCAGAAGGCATTTATGATCCTGCCTATTCTAAAAGTATTGTCGATAGTTATATTCAAGGATTTACAATGGAAGGTGTTTATAAGGTAAATGATAAACTTGAGTATGTACCTAACCTAGCAAAATGGGAAATAAGTGAGGATAAACTGACTTATACTTTTGCATTTGAAAAAGGCGTGAAATGGCATAATGGTGAAGAATTAACTGGTGAGGACTGGGCTTTTGCATTAGAAACATTAGCAGATCCTGCCTATGATGGCGAACGTTCTAACTATGTTGAAGGAATCAAAGGTGCTAAAGCGAAAAAAGAAGGAAAAGCAGATTCAATTGAAGGAATTGAGGTAGTTGACCCACATACTGTCAAAATAACTTTTGAAGAAGTGATGATAAATAATTTAGAAAACCTTTGGCCAAACCCAATGCCGAAAAAGCATTATGAAGGTATTGCGATTAAAGATTTAGGTGATTCTGAACAAGTGCGAACTAAACCAGTTGGGTTGGGGCCGTTTAAAGTGAAAAAAGTTGTAGATGGTGAGTATTCAGAGTTAGAGCGTTTCGATGATTACTGGCAAGGTAAGCCAAAACTTGATGGTGTTATTGTTAAAGTAATTGATCCGTCGTTAGCTGCTGGTGCATTCAAAAATGGTGATATTGATATTATGAGTATTAGACCACAATCGGTTGCTGAATTATCAAAATTAGACAATGTTCGAATCGAAGAAACTGCAGGAGTGAGTTATTCTTTTATCGGACTTCGTTTTGGTCATCGTGATAAAGAAAAATTCAAAAATGTAGATGATATCGATAAATTTAAATCGAAAGAATTACGTCAAGCATTAGTGTATGCAATTAATCGACCAGCAATGATTGATGCGTTCTTAGAAGGTAAAGCGGAAGTTGCAAATACTGTTGTCCCACGTACGTTTTGGATTGCAGCTGAGGAATCAGAATTAAACCAATATGAATACAATCAGAAAAAAGCTAAAGAACTTTTAGCTACTGCAGGTTATAAAGATGTTGATGGAGATGGATTTGTAGAAGATCCAGCGGGTAAACCTTTCAAAATTTCATTTGGTCACTATGCTGGTCCTGCTGCATTTGAGGGACGTTCTCAAGCAATTATCCAAGCATGGAATGATGTTGGTGTGAAAACTGAACTAGCAACAGGAGCGTTAATTGAGTTCAACTTATATAATGAAATGAAAAATAATGATGATGTTGCATTGGAAGCGTTCTTTGGTTCTTGGAGTACAGGTGCTGATCCTGACCCAACTGGGCTTTGGGGCAATGATGCTGAGTGGAATCATGGTCGTTGGGTAGATGCTGAAAATGAAAGATTATTAAAAGATGGCTTAAGTGAAGCAGCATTTGATAAGGAGTATCGTAAAAAAGTTTATGTTGAATGGCAAAAATACTTTAACGAACAAATGCCAGCAGTTCCGTTATGGGAAAATTTAGACCTATATGGCATAAATGAGCGTCTGCAAGATGTTAAAGTCGATGCTGTTGGTTTCCAAACAGATGTTCACAATTGGTATGTATCGAAGTAATTTGAAAAATGCTTGTTGGCCCCAAAGTAATTTGGGGCCTGCTATTTGTAAATCTTAACTGATAAGGAGTTTTCACATGCTACAATTTACACTTCGAAGACTAATAGGCATGATTCCATTATTACTCCTTATTTCATTTGTGGTATTTACCTTGGCGAAACTGATGCCAGGAGATTCTTTATCTGGAGAGATAGATCCGTCAAATACGAACCCACAATATATTGAAGAAATGAGAGAAAAATTGGGATATAATGATCCGATAATCGTGCAATATGGTAGATGGATTTCTGATTTTGTACAAGGGGATTTTGGAAAGTCAACGGTGTATAAAAAACCAGCAGCGGAAGTTATTGCTCAACGAATTCCTAATACATTATTTTTAGCAGTGACCTCTTTAATCATAACTTATATTTTTGCCTTTATAATGGGAATGTTTGCTGGCAGAAAACCTTATTCACTAGGTGATAATATGATTGCGTCATATAACTATTTAGCTTTAGCAATCCCATCGTTTGTAGCGGGTATTGTGGCTATATATTTCTTCTCCTTTAAATTAGGCTGGGTCCCATTTAGTGGGTCAGTTGGTATAGGTTTAGAAGAAGGAACTTGGGCTTATTATCAAAGTAGGTTACATCATGTAATATTGCCCGCATTAGTATTAGGATTAATGGGAACAGCGTCATATACGCAATTTTTACGAAATGATATTATAGAAAATAGTAGAAAAGATTATGTAAGAACTGCTAGAGCGAAAGGTACGAAGGAATCAAAAATTTATAATAAGCATATTTTGAGAAATTCAATTATTCCACTAGTGACATTTTTAGGTTTTGATGTAGCAACATTAATCAGTGGTGCAGTTATTACAGAAACCATCTTTACTTATCCAGGAATAGGCGCACTCTTCTTAGAGTCCGTTGATAGCAGAGATTATGCAGTAATGATGTCGATAACAATGTTACTTTCATTTTTAACACTTTTTGGAAATCTTGTGGCAGATTTATTATATGGTATAGTAGATCCCCGTATTAGAGTAGATTAAGGAGGGGAAACGTATGGTAAT
>JAVWKG010000090.1:0-11848 GCA_036638655.1 Lysinibacillus sp.
TGTAATAATTTCCGCCATATGATGTTCCGGCATTTGTTCCGCTTTTAAGTTTGCATTTAGTAAAGAAACTTCAACATTCATTTCATGACCTCCATGTGTTATAATGTCCTTAGACTTAAACCGACAGGCTGTTTGATTGCTACAACAATCAAGCAGCTATTTTTATTGCCACATACGCTATGACCAAAGTAATCATAATCGTGTACAAGATCTTGACCCATGTTACAATCCACCTCTTATGCTCCGACGTGTAGCCATCCCCATCGATAAAAAAGTAATTCTCCAACCACTTGTTCATCCCTATCGCCACTCCTTGATTGATATTAGTCGCTCTTTCAGCGATAATTTCATCCACTTTTTAAACACGCGCATATCGTTTTACCACCTTTGCTTTGTAGCCATTATTTGTTAACTCCATAGCTGTTACATATAAGTGTTTTTGACGCTCGAGCTGCTGGATACGAGTAATAGATTTATGTACATCCTGGTGTCGTTCTGCTGCCATCTCGTATTTGCCATCCTGCACGTACATTGAAAATTCTTTGATTAAATAATCGATGCATGCTCTTTCCTTTAAAATCTGGTCATTAATGGTCTTTACATTGTCCAATAGATAAAGCCTCCTATAATCGGTAGTAGTTGATTGACGATTGTTAAGCCGTCCATACCGTACATCATGGCTACGGCAACCTCTGGGCAATTTGTTGCCTGTACCCATTGCATGAAGGTTGGCATATCAACTGTTTTACGTTCACTTTCCAACTTCGATATACATGAGCGACTACGATTGAGCCGCTCAGCTAACTGCTCTTGTGTCATTTTAGATTTCACACGTAGGGCTTTTAAAATAGCTCCATACTGCATCTGTTTCACCACCTGTCTCAATGTTCCGAGATGGAACAAAGGAAATGATTATGGAACCCTATATTTCAATTTAATAGGTTAATATTTTTAATAGAGGTTGATTGCCCCAGCCTCTTAGTATTTTTACTTGATTGATAGTTAGTCGAGGTCATTGCCCTGACCTCTTCTATATCCGTACATCTGCCCGATGTATTTTTAATACCATTCATCAATTACGTCTTTTAGTGCTTGCACGCTTCCTTCGTACAGCCAAATTCGCTTTCCTTTACCTCGCCTACGTTCAAATACTTTTAGGCGATGATCTATTAATACATGTTTAGTTAAATACGACTTATCAAGGCATGTCCTTTTTGACATTTCTTCAATGTCCCAAAATAAAAGTGTCGTGCGAGCAGCTTCGTTAACTAATTCTTTTAGGCGTTGCTCGACAAAAACTTCGTCGATTTGGACATCTATTTTTGCAATACTCATGCCGTTTCAACTCCTGTTAGGAACTTGTTTATAAAGTAGGCTTGGCCCTTACCTGTGACTTTCGGAGTTTTACTGATTGTGATAACTCCGCTTGTACGATGTACAGGCGTTTCTTTAATAGAAAACAGACCCAATTGCATGCTATATTGCGTAGGCATATTGTAATCAGTACCTTTACGTTTAATGAGGTAACCTTTTTCACGAAGCCATTCAAATAATTTATTTGGCCCAATTTTGATACCATTTTGTTGAAGAATTTTCGCCATATCACCAACTAAAATGGATGTACTTGCACCTTGAATTGCCTCTGCAAAAATTACTTGCGGTTTTTGTTGCTCGATGACTTGTTGTTGCTGAGCAATTAACTGATCTTTACGTTCAATTGCTCTTTGTGCAGCGAGTACTGCTTTAGCCATGATAATTTCGTCATCATCATCTGCAGCAGCATGAACATAAGCACCATCTTTACGTATAGCTGTTAACACTTCAGATTTAACCCATTTTTTAAATGCTTTCGCGCTTGGTTTACGACTAGAAAATATAAGCTCATATAAACCCGATTCGTTTACAATGTTTGTCTCACCTTGACGACCTAAGTTGAACTTAGACCGTTCGTCACTATCCAAACGATTAATGACCATAGATGGATTAGAAAGTTCAAGTATTTTGCAAACGTCTGTCGCCACAAACCAGGGCTCGCTTTCAATTTTTAGAACTCTAATATTTTGATTATCAAAACCGAATATTTGAAATTGATTCATAATAAAACCCCCTCTAGAGTTATATATAGTTTGATTGGTGTTATAGGGACAGTCAGGTTGCCAAACTCTTAGAAACTAAGAATTTATCTTTAAAAAAATTTAGTTCTAGATTTAAACCAACACAAATTTGTTCGTACTCATCCGCCGATAGTGTTGAATCACCGTTAATAACTCGGTAAAACCTCTTTAACTCAATAGATGATTCATTTGCAACGTAATTCATTTTCAATCCGTTGCTTTCGATATACCGACGAATTCTTTCATGCATTTTCATAAGAATCACCTCTTTTCTTAATATCTAAGAATACGTTAAACTAACTATAATTCTTAAATTCTAAGAAGTCAATAAAAATTCTAAGTTTTTAAGAAAGTAATTCTTTATTTTTGAGATTGTGATTAAATGTTCTTAAACTTAAAGAAAAAAGGTGGTGTTATAATGAGCACTTTAGGTGACCGTCTCAGAATGGCTCGTCAAAAAAGCGATTTAAGACAAACCCAGGTAAAAGAAAGAACCAACATCAATAATAAAACACTTAGTGGTTATGAAAATAATGTAAGTGAACCAGACATGAATACCTTGGCTACGCTAACGGAGTTATACGGCGTTTCTCACAAATGGCTCTTAACTGGTGAAGGAGAAATGATCACTAAGCCAGCAGAGAAAGCGATATCGACTTTAACAGAAAAAGATGAACGTAATATATCTAAGCGAGTTGAGGAATTGCGAGAAGATTTAATGAATGCAGAAGGTCTCGCTTTCTATGGTGATCCGATGAGTGAGGAAGCAAGGGAATCTCTATTAGAAGCGATGGAATTTGGGGTACGCCTAGCGAAGAAAAATAACAAAAAGTATATTCCTAATAAATATAAAGAAATTGAAGAATAAGATGATTCGAGGGGATGCGGATGGAGTGGGTTAGGCAAAAAGTTGAGTATCTATATAAAAAGTATAATACTCGTAATCCATTTACATTAGCCAGAAATTTAAATATACAAATTATTTATTGGGATTTACCATCAGAAATTAAAGGGTTTTATCAATACGAGAAGCGTAACCGATTCATCTTTATTAATAGTGCATTAAATACCGAAGAGCAACTTGTAGTTTGTGCTCATGAATTAGGACATGCAGTAATGCATACTAGGTTTAATACACCATTTATGAGGACCAATACTTTTTTTTCTGTTGAAAAGATAGAAATTGAAGCAAATACTTTTGCTGCACATCTATTAATACCTGACGAAAGTTTATTTGATTACCACGAACAAACAACGATTTACGATATAGCTTCATTACATAACGTACCTGTTGAACTGGCAGAACTTAAGTGTAAGGGGCTATTTTAATACATATAAAAGAACATACATTCCATTTTTGAAAGGTGGTGATTATTTTTTCCCCTCAAAACCGTACATCTGCCCGATAACGAATGAGGGATGAAAATGTCAATAAAACCAAAAGTGAATAAATGCCAGCGTGATAAAGAATTATTTTGGTATTTAGACGCAGAAGGTAATAAATGTTGGTTATACAGACATCGTTACTATGATGTGCTGGGTAAACGCAAAGAAAAAAAGCAACAAGGATTCACAAATGAGGCTGCGGCATATCGCGGTCTGTGTGAAGTGCGTGCAAAACTCGTTACTGGAAATAACATTGAAGTAGAAAATGGAAATATGAAAGTTTCTGAATGGATGGATATTTGGTTTGAATCAAATAAAAATGCATGGCGTGAAAATACAGTCAAACAACGAAAGAGTATGATTCGCGATCAATTCAAACCACTGCTTGGTAAATACAAACTTTCATCATTAGACAAAGAAACATACAAACGAGAGTTTATTCAAAAACTTGAAAAGCAAAAATATAAAGCTTCTACTATTAGGCTTTTTCATCGCGTATTTAAAGTAGCGATTAATGCGGCAGTCGATAATGAATTCCTGCCGCGCAATCGTTTTACAAAAGTTGTTATTAAAGATGACGAATCAAAAAATGTTGTTACTGTGATTACCAAATCCGAATTACAAAAAGTTCTTTCGTATGCAAGTGAAAATGAAACAATTACAGTTAGCACACTATTTCATTTTTTGGCCTACTCTGGCTGTCGTCGTGGCGAAGCATTTGGATTGCAATGGAGAGATATAGACTTCATTAATAATCGTGTCACATTTGATCGCCAGCGCAATAGTGATAAAGTAGGTCCGTTAAAAACTAAAAATAGTTACCGTACTATTGATATGGATCCTGAGATTATACAAATGCTAAAGAAATATCAAAATTGGTGCAAACAACTTTTATTAGCTGACGGACAAAAAATAAGTGATAAAGATTTCGTTTTTCTCTCTTACCAAACGAAGGAACCGTTTGCGGATAATAGCTTACATTATGCGTTCCATCGCGTAAAAGATCGAACAGGAATCACATCTCCATTTACGCCCCACGTTTTCCGTCACACTCACGCAACTCTTCTATTACTATCTGCGAAAGTAGATGTAACGGTTGTTGCAGACCGTCTCGGAAATACACCAAAAGTGGTGTGGGAAACTTATGCACATGTGCTCGAAGAAGCAAAATTAGAAGTAATTGAAATCTTTAGTACAGCTGTAAAATTACAGGTGAAAATATAGCAATTTGGGGCTGTTTGGGGGCATAATTGGGGGCGTACGCTCTCAAAAGTGGCTCTATCCCTTGTTACAACTAGGTTTTAAAAATCGTAGAGCACTTCTCTCGTTAATAAAAATTGCTCTGCAAAGAGTAGTTTTAAAAACCCTAGAAAGCCTTTTACATTAAGGTTCTCTAGGGTTTTTGCTTTATATCGACCATGTGTAAGCATTCATTCAAATATCGTTATACATCCTCATACTTACGACTAGAAAGATTAACAAACTTGCATACTCGTTCTTCCTCACTTTCCCCCTAAGCTTTTGATACCGAGGTTGAGGTTGAGGTTGAGGTTGATGTTGTGTTCAATACGAATTTACCCTCTTGCTTTTTCCGCCTCGCTCTCAAAAGGAGCCCGACAGTGAAATAGAGTAATGTTGTTAAAATACCTGCTGATGGAGAAACTAAAATCTCTTTACCTTGTGCAATATTAATATATCCATCAAGAATAAGCGGATTCACAAGCGCATCCTCAGTCATATGCATCAGTACGAGTGGCCAAATACTTTTTGTCATCAAGTAAATTTCCGTATACATAACTGTCCAAAAGATCATCGTTACAATCCCTACAATTACAAATAGCCATCTGTTTACAGGAAGTACACTCGTAATATCATTCTCAGATAAAAATACTAAGAAGTATGGAATATGCCAAGCTCCCCAAATACCACCTACTGTAAAATACAGCCAAAAATCATTTAGCTTTAACTTCACCAACTTACTTGTCAAATAGCCTCTCCATACCGATTCCTCAAAAATATTTTTGATAAACTGGAAAAGCAATCCGCCCACAAAAGCTGATGACAGAGCTTTTATATTAAAATTCGCAAAGTCCATCCATCCAAACAAGTAACTTATAAACAAAATTAAAAATGTGACAACAGGATAGATAAGTAGCGCTATCATATACCACTTTATATTACCTTTAATATTTGGCGATAATCCTATATCTCCCCAACCGTCACCCGCAAATGCACGGAGGAATATTGTCGTAAGTAACGGCAAGATCAACCACATGCCCATTCCAAGCGTATCGCCTTCCGTTTGTTCAGGAATAAATGTATCTATTAAAACGCCAAGCCAACCGCAGACCAACACAACGACCGTAAAAATGATTACGTTTCTTTTGGTTTTCATGGTTAAGCATTCTCCTTCTTTTCGAGTATCGAAACAACCCAATCCGCTTCAGGACACGGGGCTTCAGGATTCAACGCTACAAACTGTGCAATTCCTTGAAGTGAACACCAGAATGCTACTGACAAAGCCTCTGGATTACCTGCTTTGATTTCTCCAAGTAACTGCCCTTTTTCAATAAGTGGGACACTTTTTTTCATGAGTTTATCTGCCTCTGAAAGCATTTCTTTTAAATCGGGTGATAGCGAATCTAAATGCTGTGCGTTTTCCATGAGCACAAACATTTTTGCAGCAAATGGACTTGCGCTAATCATATGGAATATCTCCTCAGCAACTGCTCTAAAAACAGTTAGCGGTGCATCATTTGAAAAAGGGAATTCCATCTTCAGTCGCTCACATCCAATACGTATAATCGCCTCATATAACTTTTCTTTAGAAGCAAAATAGTGAAAAAGAAGACCAATGCTCATATTAGACGCTTTAGCAATATCAGCAATTTTCGTCTCACCGTAGCCTTTTCGTATAAATAAATCTAAAGCCGATTCTAAAATCAAAATTTTCCGTTGCTCCTTTTGTTCACCTCGCTTTGTCATATTAACACCCCCAATCGCTGAAATTTTTTTCATTGAATACTTATTCAATATAATTAAACGTCAAATTATCAGAATAATCAATCGATATATCTATTCCCTTTCTCATTTTGTTCCAAACTACATTGTCAACAGTCATTCATCCATATAAAAATCCCCTCGCAATGTTTCTCCGAGGGGATTTCATGTAACATTTTTTAATTAAATTTCACCATATGGTATTTTTTCTTACCGCGACGCACAATGCTAAATGCATCTTCAAGACGGTCTTTCGCTTCTACTGTGTAAGCAAGATCTGTTACCTTTTCACCATTCACACTAATCGCACCATTTGTCACGTCTTCACGCGCTTGTCGTTTTGATGAAGAAATACCCGCTTCCACAAGTAAATCCACGATGTTTTTATCTTCTCTCGCCATTTCAATAGAAGGAACGTCTTTAAAAGCATCCTTCATTTCATTCGCAGAAAGAGCTTTTAAATCTCCTGAGAACAAGGCAGCTGTAATGCGAATTGCTTGGTCTAACGCTTCTTGACCATGAATTAAACGTGTCATTTCTTCTGCTAACGCTTTTTGCGCTTTACGTAAATGCGCTTCTTCCTCAACAGACACAGCTAATGCTTCAATTTCTTCGCGAGAAAGGAAAGTGAAGATTTTTAAGTATTTCACAACATCTGCATCTGTTGCATTAATCCAGAACTGGTAAAATTCATAAGGAGATGTTTTTTTGCCATCTAGCCAGACAGCTCCACCTGCTGTTTTTCCAAATTTAGTGCCATCTGCTTTTGTTACTAACGGAATTGTAATACCAAATGCTTTTGTTTCTTCTTCATGCGTTTTACGAATGACTTCAAGACCTGTTGTAATGTTACCCCATTGGTCCGAACCACCTACTTGAATACGGCAATTGTAGTGGTTAAACAAGTGATTGTAATCAATTCCTTGAATTAATGTGTATGCGAATTCAGTAAATGAAATTCCTGTATCTAAACGTGATGCAATTGTATCTTTTCCTAGCATGTAATTAACGTTAATTAATTTCCCGTAGTCACGTAAAAATTCAATCGTGTTCATTTCGCCAATCCAGTCACGGTTGTTTACTAATTGTGCACCGTTGCCATCTGCGGAAAATTCAAAAATACGCTCTAATTGTCCACGAATCCCTTGTACGTTTTGATCGATTTGTTCGACTGTTTGTAGTTGTCGCTCCTCTGAACGACCAGATGGATCCCCAATCATTCCTGTTGCGCCACCGACAAGTAAAATTGGACGATGCCCTGCTTTTTGGAAACGACGAAGTGTTAATAGCGGCACGATATGACCGATGTGCATAGAATCCGCAGTTGGGTCAACACCACAGTATAGCGAAACAGACTGCTCTTCTAATAATTTCTCCATACCTTCAGCATCTGTTTGTTGGTATAGCAAACCACGCCATTCTAAATCTTGTAATAATTCTTTTGTCATCTTTCTTCCTCCTCGAAATGCTTGTTATTTGCTACGCTGACATGTAAAGACATAAAAAAGTCCCTACACGCAAGTTTAATTGCATGCAGGGACGTTAAAGTTAAGTTAACGCGGTACCACCCGGCTTGAAGATATCGTAAAACATCTTCCTCTTCATTATCGCCTTTATCGCAGGCGCGCACGTCTAAGCTCCAAGCTCGTAATTCATCTCTACATTATGACTAGCTTTCACCAACCGCTAGCTCTCTAAACAGGGAATATAGACACTACTATAAACTTTTCATCACTAGAAAACTATAAGCATTATTTTACAATAAATTATGACAATGTCAATAACTATGTTCTAGCTGATACGAAATATGCTATAATAGACCAAGATTTTAGGAGGTCGATTACTTGAGAGATTGGATAGAGAAAATCAACACAAAAATCGATGAAATTTTAGCAAAAGAATGGATGAAAACTGTTCGTATTTCAAGCAGTGTTGTTTGGAATTTAGGCTTACTATTCACCATCTTTCTTTTTGTTGGCTTTATATTTGTTGGTTCAGTCGGCGCAGGCTACTTTGCTTCGCTCGTGAAAGAAGAACCTCTTCGTTCAAAAGATGAATTGCGTGACCTCATATTTAATTATGAAGAAACGAGTGAAATTTATTTTGCAAACGATGTTAAAATTGGGAAATTAAGAACTGACTTAGATAGACGTAAAACATCCCTTTCAGAGGTTTCACCAAATGTCCTCAATGCTGTTTTAGCTACAGAGGATGAATACTTCCGTGAACATAACGGCATTGTTCCGAAAGCGGTATTCCGAGGGCTTCTTCAAGATGTGACAAACTCAGCAAGTCAAACTGGGGGCTCTACCCTAACGCAACAACTTATTAAAAATCAAGTTCTAACGAATGAGGTTTCCTATGAGCGAAAAGCAAAAGAATTATTACTTGCGATGCGCTTGGAACACTTTATGACAAAAGATGAAATTTTACAAGCTTATTTAAATATTATTCCTTATGGACGTAATGCTTCTGGAAGAAATATTGCTGGTATTGAAACAGCTGCTGAGGGCATTTTTGGTGTCAAAGCAAAGGATTTATCACTTCCTCAAGCTGCCTATATCGCTGGTATTCCTCAAGCACCATATGCGTATACACCCTTTACTAATGGTGGGGTATTAAAAAGCGCAGAAGCACTTAAACCAGGTATTGATCGTATGAAAACAGTACTATCTCGTATGAAAACAGCAGACTATATAAGCAATGAAGAATATCAAGCAGCACTTGACTACGATATTACTGCCGATTTTAGAGACCCTGAGATTCGGGCAGAAGACCAATATCCTTGGTTAACATATGAGCTTGAAAATCGTGCGAAAGAAATCATTGCCGAAATGCTTGCTACAAAAGATGGCATTGATCCTGAACGATTAAAATCAGAGGAAAACGTAAAAGAAAAGTACATGATTTTAGCCGATCGTGACATTCGTTCAAAAGGCTATCGCATTCACTCAACAGTTAACAAAGAAATGTATGATGCAATGCAAAAAGCAGCTGCCGATTTCAAGTACTATGGCCACACATATACTAAAAAAGGTACTGACCCAGTAACTGGTGAAGAAATTGATATTCAAATGCCTGTACAAGTCGGTAGTATGTTAATAGAAAACTCAACTGGTAGAATATTGAGCTTCCTTGGTGGACGTGACTTTAAAACGGAAGAAATGAACCATGCAACTCAAGCTTATCGATCAAATGGATCGACAATGAAACCTTTACTTGTCTATGCACCAGCAATCGAGTATGGTGTCATCGGTGCCGGTAGTCCTCTAGTAGACGTTAAGTTTAATTGGAATGGTTGGAAGCCATACAACTATATCGCGAACGATGAGCGCGGACTGATTCCAGCACGTGAAGCATTAGCAGACTCGCAAAACTTATCAACAGCAAGACTTTACTATAGTATTATTAATCGTCGCCCCGCTCAATATTTAGCACAGATGGATTTTTCAAAATTAGTGGCAGAAGACTATGAAAATCCTTCATTAAGTATTGGAGCATTAAAACACGGGACAACTGTAGAAGAAAACACAAATGCTTTTGCTACTTTTGCCAATGGTGGTCAATTTATCGATGCTTATATGATAGAAAAAATTGAAGACCTTGAAGGCAATTTAGTTTATCAGCACCAAACAGAACCTGTACAAGTGTTCAGCCCTCAAACTTCTTATATTATCACGGATATGATGCGTGATGTACTATCTTCTGGAACAGGTACAAGAGCGAGAAGTACATTAAAATTCTCTTCTGATTTCGCCGCAAAAACTGGGACGACTCAAGATTATAAAGATGTATGGTTTGTAGGTTACAACCCGAATATTTCACTTGGTGTTTGGATGGGCTATGATCAGCCACGTTCACTTTACACATTTAATAATACTTACAGACAACCTAGTGAGCGTATTAATATGATGTGGGGTACTTTAATGAACGCTATGTACGATGTAAACCCTGAATTACTCGATCCAAAAACAAGTTTTAAAGCACCTAAGAGTGTTGTTTCCGCATCATTTTGTGGTATTTCAGGTTTAGCACCTTCAGCAGCATGTGCAAGCGCTGGACTTGTGCGATCTGATTTATTTAATGCGAAAGTATTTTTACCATCTCAACCTGATGATAGCTTAACTTCATCAAGTGTTGTCACTATTGAAGGTAAAACGTATAATGCTCACCCTAATACACCAACTGAATTCGTAAAAGCAGCTGGTTCGGGTATAAATCAAGCGTTCATAAAACGTATGCTAGGACCACTTGGAGGCAACCCTGCTAGCTTATTACCGAAAAATTCATCATTAGCAGAGTCATCGGTTGCAGCAGTTGATTTCCCAAATGATGGTGTTGCTCCTGCAGCCGTTACTGCAACAATAACGAACAACACTTTAACTTGGACTAAATCGAGCTCCAAAGATGTTGTCGGTTACCGCGTTTATCGTGTAACTGATGGTGGTACCTCACTTGTAAAATCGGTACTTGAAGCAGGCCCACTCAGCCTTACTGTTCCAAGCGGACAATCTTATATCGTTGTCGCTGTGGACATAACCGGCTTAGCATCTGCTCAGTCCAATGTTATAGTAAATGGAGAACTACCGCCTCCTGAGGAAGAGGATAATGAAACACCAACTCCAACCCCACCTCCGGATGGCAATGGCTCTAATCCTGGTGATGGAGATGGTTCTAACCCTGGTGGCGAAAACAACGGATCGAACCCTGGCGATAACAACGGTTCTAATCCTGGCGGTGGAGATAATGGCACGCCGCCTGATGGAGGTGGCTCGACACCTCCACCAACTGACCCCGGTGGAACCTAAAAAGCATTTGCCAATTTAAATTCTAAAAAGCTCACTACAATTTAAACCTTGTAGTGAGCTTCTTTTTTTGCCATCATTAATAGTAATAAAGGGGGGCAAAATATATGAAAATTTTAGTACTAGGTGGCACACGCTTTTTCGGAAAGAGGCTAGTCGAACTATGTATTGCAAAAGGGCATGATGTCACGATTTTAACAAGGGGCGTGAGCGACAATCCTTTTGGCAATAACGTACCGCAATTAAAAATAGACCGCCTCGATGATAAAGCTCTTCATGAAGGCCTTGCACATACATCTTGGGATATTGTTTTTGATAATATTTGCTATTCTTCTAATGCTGCTATGAGTATTATCAACGCATTGCATGGCAAAACGAAAAAATTAGTATTCACTTCTACACTTGCTACTTACGAGGCAGATGGCCGTATAAAATGCGAAAATGACTTTAATCCTTATCAATATAATATTCGGATGGGTGATCACACTGAATTCACTTATGGTGAAGGCAAAAAACAGGCTGAGGCTGTTTTTTTCAGCAAAG
>JAVWKG010000091.1:0-1800 GCA_036638655.1 Lysinibacillus sp.
GTTATGAAAAAAATAAGTGTTTTACTAACAGTACCATTATTACTAGGAGCGCTGTACGGCTGTAATAAAGATAAGGTAGAGGATGTTCCCGCTAAAGCGCCCGTAGAACAAGAAGATGAAAGGAATGCGCTACAAGATAATAAGACAGAAGATCTGATTTTTGCTTTTACGCACTTTTCATTAGATGTCGATTATACAGCTACAGAATTTTACGAAGCCGAATATGAAAATGAAAAAACAGGGATGGAAGCTGAGATAAAAGATAGTCGTAATGGTGAAGAACTATTTGGTGATAAAGCATTTACTAAATTAGAGCCACTCTTTAAACAACTAAATTTTGATAAGGAAACACCGGATGAGGAAGTAATCAGTCAAGTGATCTCTGTATTTAATATTTCAGATGATTATAAAGAGTTTGATCTAGATGTAAAGTTCTCGGATGGAACTGAAAAGGAATATAAATCAGTGAAGTAACTGATAAAACCTGAAGATTGTCTAGCGGAAACTAGGTGACTTCGGGTTTTAATCTCTTTATGAAGAGATAGCCAGTCATTCTTGCTGCTAAAATGAATTATTTAAGTTCAAAGAATTGATATGCTAAAATATATATGTTATATTTATCTCGAATTAAAGATAATTATTTTCGAGATAAAATGGAGAGAAGGTAGCGTATGAGTGAGACTAATCGCAATTTAAAAGCATTTACAGTCATGTTTCGCGCTTACCAGGCAGTGCAAGATGCTACAAAACGCGGTATGCAAACATGCGGTATCAATCAGACTGAGTTTGCAGTGTTAGAGCTTCTTTATCATAAAGGCGAACAACCGATACAAGTTATTGGAAATAAGATTTTAATTGCGAGTAGTAGTATTACTTATGTTGTAGATAAGCTAGTAGAAAAAAGTTATGTAAGTCGTCGTTCATGCGAGAAGGATCGCCGCGTCACATATACTGTGTTAACAGCTGAAGGCGAGCAATTAATGGCAAGACTATTTCCGAAGCATGAGCAAAAAATAAATAAAATCTTCGAAGATTTACAAGAGCATGAAGTCGAGCAAATGATTGAGCTGCTAAAAAGAGTAGGATATAACGCAGAAAAACAATAAAAATTTTTAAATATATATCTCGAATTCGAGATGATGGAGGCATATACAATGAATCATTTAAAAGGAATCCACCACGTTACTGCAATTACAAGTAGTGCAGAAAAAAACTATGAATTTTTCACTTATATATTGGGCATGCGTTTAGTAAAGAAAACAGTAAACCAAGATGATATTCAAACATATCACCTATTTTTTGCAGACGATAAAGGTAGTGCTGGTACAGATATGACATTCTTCGATTTTCCTGGCATTCCAAAAGGTGTGCACGGGACAAATGAAATTTCGAAAACATCATTCCGAGTGCCAACAGATGCTGCGCTAACGTATTGGGTAAAACGTTTTGACCGTTTGGAAGTTAAGCATACAGGTATTATAGAACAATTTGGTAAACAAACATTATCATTTGTTGACTTTGATGATCAGCACTATCAGCTTATTTCTGATGAAAATAATAAGGGAGTAGCATCAGGTACACCATGGCAAGATGGACCGATTCAATTAGAATATGCAATTACAGGCTTAGGACCAGTTTTCATCCGTATTGCGAACTTCAAATACTTTAAAGAAATGCTTGAAAAAGTAATGTTGTTTAAAGAAATTGCAGAAGATGGAGATTTCCATTTATTCGAAGTAGGAGAAGGAGGAAATGGTGCACAAGTTGTCGTAGAACATAATGCAGTATTACCTGATGCAC
>JAVWKG010000091.1:1810-11844 GCA_036638655.1 Lysinibacillus sp.
AAGGCTTCGGTACAGTACATCATGTAGCATTCCGTGTAGAGGATCGTTCGGTATTAGATGAATGGACGAAGCGTTTAGAAAGTTTTGGCTTCAATACTTCTGGTTATGTAGATCGTCATTTCTTTGAGTCTTTGTATGCACGTGTAGCACCACAAATTTTATTTGAATGGGCAACAGACGGTCCTGGTTTCATGGGTGATGAGCCTTATGAGACGTTAGGCGAAAAACTATCATTACCACCATTTTTAGAGCCAAAGCGTGAACAAATTGAAGCACTTGTTCGTCCGATTGATACTGTAAGAAGTACGATTTCGTTTGAAAAGGAATAGAAATAAGCAAGTAGTAAAGATAATTTTAGGAGTTGTTAGTTAACAATAAAAAGGGTCAGACATTAGGTTCGGACCCTTTTTATCCATTAATTCAATACTAATTCGCAGGCATGGTTAACGAGTTGACCTTCGTTAATATAGAGTATTCTGTCCGCAATAGCTTCTGCATCCGCAAGGTCATGTGTAACAAGAATAGAAGTTATACCGGTTTTCTTTAGAATATCTTTTAGTTCGTCACGAATCTTTTCTTGAAGATGGGCATCCAAGTTACTGAACGGTTCATCCAGCAACAGTAAGGATGGAGCTGGTGCTAACGCTCGTGCAAGTGCCACACGCTGCTGCTGCCCTCCACTCAATTCATATGGATATCGTTGCTGGTAGTCTGCCAAGTTAATTAAATCAAGCATTTCCGCTAAACGTTCCAGCTTTTGCTTTCTACTCATCTTTCGTAACCCGTACATGATGTTTTGTCCAACTGTCATATGAGGAAATAATGCATAATCTTGAAACACTACCCCAATGCCACGTTTTTCAGGTGCAATAAACGTAGTAGGATCGAACATCACAGCTCCATTCACCATCATGCTTCCTCCCGAAGGATTTTCAAGTCCAGCGATAATTCGCAAAAGTGTGCTCTTACCACTGCCACTTCTCCCGAGAATGGAGATGATCTCCCCGCGTTTGATATCAACCTGAATATCATCAAGCGTTTTACTCTTTACATTTTTATATTTGAATTGTAAGTCTCTAATTTGTATAAACATTATTTTACCTCCTTATCAAGTACCCGATGAAAAACAAAAATACACAACGCACTAATTAAGATAATTAGTAAAGAAGCGATAGAGGCTTCCTGAACTCGTTCATCATTTGCGTATTTGAATGCTTGAGTAGCAAGAGTTGAAAAGTTGAAAGGCTGCAAAAACAAGGTCAATGGAAGTTCTTTTAGAATATCCACAAATACTAAAACAAAGCCACTTACGATAGCTCCGCGTAACAGTGGGAGGTCGATTTGGAAAAAGGTTCTTAAAGTAGATGCTCCCAACATACGTGATGCCTCTGAATATCTATTTCCTATTTTCTCAAAGCCTGCCTCGATATTGTTAAAACCGATTGCTAAGAATCTTATTACATAAGCAAAAATTAGCATAGTAAGTGTGGTCCTAAGCACAAACTCCGGCTGCAAATTAAACTGAGCCAAAATCATAACAATGTATTGGTCAAGCGAAATGAAAATAGTGATCACGGCAATGGCAATGGCCGCGCCCGGTATTGAATAACCGAGAGTTGTCACCCGGGAGATGACTTTTGTTAATAACCCCGATTGCAGGCGTGTGTAATTTGAAATGATTAGCGCGATAAAGATGATTAAACAAGTAGCGATTGCTGCAACAAATACGGAGTTTTTCGCCAGTATAATAAATTCTACGTTAAACACCTTATCATATGTCCTAAATGCCCATTGTAATAGCTGCAGTAAGGGAATGATAAACGCTAAGGTGAAAATACCGAAGCAATAGGAGAATACTACCCAGGCTTTTGCTCCAGTAAGTTTTTTCGGCTGAATCGGTCTCACCTTTGATGAAGGATCGTAAAATTTTTTTCTGCCCCTAAGGATACGTTCCAACATTAATACAACCATTACAAGAAGCATTAAGGTTCCGGCAAGTTTCAATGCCGAATCTAAGTCCATCATGCCATACCATGTTTTGAAAATAGCGGTGCTTACAGTTTGGATACCAAAGTAACTCGTTACTCCATAATCATTTAGGACCTCAAGAACTACTAATGTCACACTCCCCACAATCGCTGCTCTTGAAATAGGAATTGCTACACGGAAAAATGAATCTAAATCACTTCCACCTAACAATCTAGCGTTTTCTAAAATCGAAGCCGATAAGTTTTGGAAAAAGCTCCGCGTTATTGCATACACATAGGGAAATAAAGTCATTGTAAAAATAAATATAGCTCCAGGAATACTCATTATATCGAAATAGTATTGGTTAACCTGTAACTCAAAAGAGTTTCGCAATGTAGACTGTATAATCCCTGTATAATTCAAAATCCCATGAAATGTATAGGCTGCAATATAAGGTGGGATTGCTAAAGGTAAAATTAATGCCCACTTTAAAAAATTCCGTAATGGAAATTGATAAATTGTAATTAGCCATGCCAAACTGGTTCCTATTAGCGTGGTTGCCGCCGCAGTGAAAATGACAATAATAACAGTATTCTGTAAATAATCCTTCAATAAGTACTCTCGGATATGTAGCCAATTTTCATTTGATTCGGTGAAGAGGTTTACTGCTATAAGTAAATTAGGAATTAAGATTATAAATATAAATATTAAGCTGATTAGTGCCCAGCCTTTATGACGCACTCTGGACCAATGGAAACGTTTCAAAACTGACACATCCTTTGTTCATAAAACCTAGTTGTACAATGACATAATCCTAATAAATTATAACGAAAATCATTATCAAATGGAATGTGATATTGAAGATAGAATAGAACCGAAGCACAATTTAAGTTTGCTTCGGTTCATGATTTGAACATATATTAGTATTTATAGGTTCTGTCAAGACGTTCACCTTTACTTATTCAGGGGTCTTCAATTTATCTCTACTGTTCTTATTTCCAGCCTACCTCGTTGAAAATACGGATTGCCTCTTGTTGATTTTCTCCAAGTACAGAAAGGTTCACATCTTGCTCTTTGAAATCTCCCCAAGACTTAAGAAGTTCTGCAGTCTCTACGTTTTTGTTCACAGGATACTCAAAGTTTGCTTTAGCAAACTGACCTTGCGCTTCTTCACTACTTAAAAATTCAATAAACTTAATTGCATTTTCTTTATTTTTTGCGTGTTTTGTTACACCCGCACCACTTATGTTAATATGTGTACCAGTTGTTTCTTGATTCGGGAAGAAGACACCCACATTTTCAGCTACTTTTCTTTCTTCCTCATCTTCACCGTTTGCCATTACTCCTAGGTAATAGGTGTTCATGATTGCAACATCAGCTTCTCCAGCAGCTACGGCTTTTGCTTGGTCGCGGTCGCCACCTTCAGGATTGCGAGCCATGTTCCCTGTAATACCAGAAGCCCATTCCTTAGCTTTTTCTGTACCCATTACTTCAATGAATGACGCTAGAAGCGACATATTGTACATGTTTTCAGACGATCTTACTACCAAACGGCCTTTCCACTCTGGCTCTGTTAAAGCTTCATATGTTGAAAGCTCTTCAGGCTTCACACGATCTTTAGCATAAATAATTACACGTGCACGTTTCGTTAAGCCGAACCATTGATTGTCTACATCACGAAGTTTCTCTGGGATGTTTTTAGCAATTACATCACTTTCAACCGCTTGTAATAACTCACGGTCTTTTGCTTGAGAAAGGCTACCAGCATCTGCAGTAATGTAAACGTCAGCTTCTGTCTCTTTCCCTTCCATGCTTAGGCGCTCCATTAATTCATCGCCCTTACCTTCAACTACATTTACTTTAATACCTGTTTTTTCTTCAAACTGTTTATATAGATCTTGATCTGTTTCATAGTGACGGCTTGTATAAACATTTACAACACCTGATTCTTTAGTTGTTTTTTTCTCTTTAGGTGAATCTTTAGAATCGTCCGTACTGCTGACACAGCCAGCTAAGACTAATACTATAGCGAGTGTAAAGCTCATAATAATACTAAATTTCTTCAAAATTGACACTCCTTTTGTATATTCTTGTTATTGATAATGAAAATCACTATCAATTAAAATTGTAACAAAGATAATTATCCTGTCAATAGTAATTTGATTATTTTAAAAATAGTTCTTGAAGTGTAAAATTCGCATACAACTCTTTTGAATCATACATGAGACGATCATTAATCGAGAGGAACCCGCTGCATGAAATCTTCAAAAGTTAACGATATAATTTAATTAGATTGTGGGAGGAGGCAAGTAGATGAGTAAACTTTCGCTTAAGTTAGGAGCAATTTTCTTTTTACTGCTTTTTGGTATTGAAACTTTTATGATGTTCTTTTTACATACATCGCTTGTGAATTCAAGGGTAGAGGAGGAACTAATTGCTTTACAGGCTAGAGGTAATTCACATAGAGCGATTTTGGAAGGGAATTTTAATGAAGAAACACTTTCCCACGTTGCCTTGATGGAATCAGAGGCGAGCACAGACGTTGTCATAATCGATAGTACAGGCAAATTATTAGCTTCTTCCCAACAGAAAGCAGTGATTGACAAATATTTAATGGATTTAAATGCCCCAATTGCTTACGAAGGGCAAGTAATAGAAGATGATTGGAAGAAGGAGGAATTTATTGCGACGGTCAGTCCAATCAAGCAAAAGGAACAAGTAACGGGATATGTGTTGATGATTCAAAATACTGATTCTGTGCAATCGTTAATTGAACGGTTGAATAAGCATTTCTTTATTGTTGGTATTATTTCCGGAGTAGTAACAATTATCATCATTATTTTGTTATCAAAAAGGTTGGCTAAGCCGTTAATATTAATGAAAGATGCAACTATGAAAATGAGTAAAGGCGATTTTTCAGTAGCATTATCAGCAAGTGGAAAAGATGAGCTGAGCGATTTATCATCTTCCATACAACTATTAGCGAATGATTTGCAGTATATAAAACAGGAGCGCAATGAATTTCTTTCGAGCATCGCACATGAGCTACGAACACCGATTACTTTTATAAAAGGTTACACAGATATTGTTTATAAACGTGAGATGTCAGAAGTAGATCAAAAAAAATATTTAGCCATTATATTAGAGGAAACGAATCGACTATCGAGCTTAGTGACCGATTTATTTGATTTGGCCAAAATGGATGAAAACTCCTTTGCTATTCATAATGAATCGATAGATATGTCAGCGTTCTTGAAGCAAATTAAGATGAAGCTAGCTCCTGCTTTTGAAGAGCGGGAAATCCAGTTTGACGTGTATTGTAAGGGGGGAATAATGGTAATGGCAGATCCACTCAGACTTGAGCAAGTGCTTATAAATTTACTAGATAATGCTTTAAAACATTGTGTAGCGGGCGATACAACAACGCTTAGTATACAAAGCATGAAGCAATCAGTGAAAATATTTATTGAAGATTCTGGGAAGGGAATTCCTGCCAAAGACCTTCCACATATATTTGAGCGCTTTTATCGAGTAGAAAAATCACGTTCGCGTGCATTGGGAGGCACGGGGTTAGGACTTGCTATAGTGAAAGAGTTAGTATATGCGCAAGGGGGAGAGTTAAAAGTTCGTAGTGAAGAAGGTAAGGGAACAAAGTTTGAGTTAATCTTTAGAGGAGTCGGAAATGATGAAAAAACTATTATTAATAGATGATGAACCAAGAATGCTTGAATTATTATCCTTATATTTAATGCCACAATTTGAGTGTGTCACGTGTTCATCTGTAAAGGAAGGGCTAGCTTATTTGCAAACACAGCACGTGGATTTAGTTTTACTCGATATTATGATGCCGGAAATTGACGGATGGCAGGCTTGTCAGGAAATTAAAAAGTTTTGGCAATTACCAATCATTATGCTTACAGCTAAAAGTGAACGAAGTGATATTGTGAAGGGATTAAATCTGGGCGCTGATGACTATATTTTAAAGCCATTTGATGAAGAAGAATTGATAGCGAGGATACATGCGGTGCTGAGAAGGGGGAAAATAGATGATGAGGTCATTATATTCAACGGTTTACGCTTAAATAAACAATCATTCGAATTGCATTTTCAGCAAATAGACATCCAGTTAACGCCGAAAGAATTTTCGATGATGGCATTATTTCTAGAGTATCAAAACAAAGTTTTTTCACGAGAGCACTTAATCAGTTCCGTATGGGGATATGATGTATCCATTGAGGACCGAACAATTGATTCGCATGTTCGTAATTTACGAGACAAATTACGTAAAGCTAGATTCCCAGCAGATGACTATTTGCAAACAGTATGGGGAATGGGTTACAAGTGGCATAAATCAGTGAGTAGCTGAGGATAGCATTCAATTTAGTTGCAAAAGTAAATTTTTTGCAAGGAGACAGCGCTATCCACGCTACTAGGGTGTCCTGTTTAAGCATAGTGTACATGCTAGCGTGTAGTGGGAATAATTATTCAGTAGGAGATAGTTCGCTTTCAGTTACCCACTTATGATTTTTTACAGCTTGCTCATCAGTTGTTGACGAATAGTCAATCATATAGACTGTTGTTGGAATAGCCTCTTCGATGATGACAACTGCATTTGCCATCCCTTCCATATGCGTAGCGTCTGTTCTCACTTCAGTACCTACCGCTAAAGGAGCAGTGCCTGCATCGATGAGTTCTTCGTGGATAACCCATTTATGTTGCTCTACGCGAGTGCCACCTGTTGTAGGGTTATACGAAATGATATAGGCAGTTGTATCATATGCGCCAACGATTGTTGCAACAGCACCTTCCATACCGTCCATATGACTATCAGTAATCAATGCTTTCCTACCTACTGGATATGTTGGATTCTCTGCATCTTTTAAAGTTTCTGGCACTTCACCAGAGCTTGAATGATCCATGTTGGAGTGGTCCATAGTAGCGTGAGAATCTGATTTTGGACTTTCTTCTTGTGTTTTATCCTCTTCTTTTGGTTCAGTGGAATCCCCAGAGCAAGCCGATAATGCTAAAGCGGCCGTTAATGTTAATAAGGTTGTTCGCCATTTAATATTTTTCATTGTAATTCATTCCTCCTTGAAATTTGTAATGAATATAGCAAATAAATATGCAGAAATTATGGATGTTTTTACAATGTACAGGCCCAATTAAGGGATTCCTGGTCTATTTTTATTTCATGAATAATTGAAAGTTTATTGCGCAATCTAATTTTGAAAGGATGCGTGATCAACATGGGTGAGAAAAAATTTGCACAATTGGATTCGGAACAACTGGAGAAAATCAATGAATTGGAACAAAACATGGGGTTAACTTTAATTGCGTATGATGTATCAGTAACACAGCAAGTAGCATCAGAGGTTGGTTATAACAGTACTTCCGAAAGCCATTCTCCATAGACAGGCGCTAATACCCTCCAAAAATGTTGGGTATTTTTATTATGTGTGGAAAGCAAGAGAATATTACGTGTTTAAGGGATGGTTGAAAGGTGGAGGGAGCGAGGGTGCTAAAAGAATATTATGCTGATTTGCATATTCATATTGGACGTACAATGAGTGGGCGTTCCGTAAAAATTACAGGTAGTAAGTTATTAACGTTACCCCGGATTCTAGAAGCGGCATGTACGCGAAAAGGTTTAGATATTATTGGGGTAATTGATTGTCATTCACCGGAAGTGATTAGGGAAATGGAACAGATGATTGAACGTGATGAGCTACAACAATTAGTTGAAGGTGGTTTGCGTTTTCAAGAAACGGTATTAATTCCAGGAACTGAAATTGAAATTTATGATCAGTATTGCCAAGGGCCTATTCATGTACTCGCTTATTTTCCAACACTGGCTCTTATAAAAGAATTCTCAAATTGGATGAGTGGTCATATGAAAAATATTCATTTGAGTACACAACGATTGTATTGTGATGCGAGAACATTGCAACATAAAGTACGTGATTTAGGGGGCTTATTTATACCTGCTCATGTATTTACTCCTTTTAAAAGTTTGTATGGGAAAGGTGTTTTGAAAAGTTTGACGGAAGTGCTGGATCCACATTTAATCGATGCAATTGAGCTTGGTTTAAGTTCAGATACAAATATGGTGCATGCTATTAGGGAATTACATCCATATACTTTTGTAACGAATTCTGATGCACATTCAGTTGGTAAAATGGCACGGGAATATCAAAAGTTACTGCTAGCTCAGCCTAGTTTTGAGGAGCTGAAAAAGGCTTTGCAAGTGAAGGATGGCCGTAATGTAGTTGCCAATTATGGCTTGAATCCACTATTAGGAAAGTATTATCAAACCGTGTGTGCACATTGTGGTGAACGTGTAGATGATTATATTGCTGAGTGTCCACTTTGCGGAAGCAAACATATGACGAAAGGTGTTTCTACTCGAATTCAAGAGTTATCGGAGAGGATAGAGGTTAAGCGAGAAAGGCCACCATATATTCATCAAGTACCACTAGATTTTATACCTGGATTAGGTCCGAAAATGATGGAACGACTTATTCAGGTCTTTGGTACGGAAATGGCTATTTTGCATAAAACAACAGAGGAGCAATTAGCGCAAGTAGTGCCACAGAAAATAGCGAAGGCTATAGATTTATCGAAAACAGGACAGTTAGCGATTACGATAGGTGGCGGTGGAGTCTATGGAAAGGTTCAGTTTGACTAGGGAAAAGTCGAGCTTATGTAGACGTGAATGTAAATGTTTTTGAAAATTAAGCATTTTTTTAACCTAATTTTAACCTTCATCTTATAAACTAGTAATAGTCTTACAATTTGAAGGAGTGGTAGCATGCAATTTTCGAAGAAGTTTCGTTTTTTAGCAGCAAGTATTTTAGCGCTACAATTTACAGTGCCAGTTATGGCGGGGGCTGAAGAAAGTACGGTGGTAGATGATGTTGCACCTAGTTGGAGTGCACAAGCCGACTATGTTGCACTAGGTGATTCACTAGCGCATGGTATGAATGAAGTAGGTGCTATTGGCTTAGGCTATACAGATTTTGTCGCACAGACATTACGAAAAGAAGGTTTCATACGTTCGTATAATAAGGGATTCGCTTATTCAGGATACACGACAGTAAATGTGTTAGCTGATTTAAAGGCGGATGTGCAGAAGAAAATAACGGGTTTCGGTTACGGCAGCGAAAATGCGAACATACGAAGCGGAGTTAAAGATGCAGAAATAGTGACATTGACGGTAGGAGCAAATGATATATTGCCGTTGTTGGAACAGTCAACAAGCATTAATACGAGTGTGATTTTAGCAGCATCTAAAAAGGCAATGGAAAATACGGCGGCTATTTTAGCAGAAATTAAGATGCTTAACCCAAAGGCGCAAGTGTTTGTGATGGGATACTATAATTCTTTCACATATAAAAGTGAACAAGAACAAACACAATTTAAGACGTTATTAGGCTTGATGAATAGCTCAATTAAGACGACAGCAGAAAAAGCTGGCGCAATTTTTGTACCAACAGCAGATATTGTTGCAGCGAATGTACCGGATTATTTACCGAATCCAGAAAACATTCACTTAAGTGAAGCGGGCTATCAAGCCGTTGCACAGCAGGCATTCCTTCCAACTATTAAAAAGAGTGCGCTTTGGGATAACACATCGGCTATTAAAGTGGGACAAGTAACGCCTACAACAGCACATGTCGAATGGGATGCGGCAACAGATAATGTAGGAATCGCTAAGTACAATGTTTATGTAAATCATCAATTACATAAAACATTGTCGGCAGATGAAACAGTAATGACATTAGAAAAATTAGCAAGTAGTACGTCATACACTGTTGCAGTGAAGGCTGTAGATGCGGCGGGCAATGAAAGTACGCAAAGTCCAAGTGCAAGCTTTACTACAGGTGGTACAGCCAACTTTACAGATACAAAAGACCATTGGGCAAAAGATTTCATCAATCAAGCCGTTGCATCTGGCATGATGAAAGGTTATCCGCATGACACGTTTAAACCAAATCAAGCACTAACACGTGCACAAGCAGCATCCATATTAGTACGTAGTTTAGGACTTTCAACAGACGAAAAAGCAC
>JAVWKG010000092.1:0-11819 GCA_036638655.1 Lysinibacillus sp.
GATAAAAGAAAAAACGTTACAATCTACTTTGAGCGCTGATGAGGTGAAATTGGCTGTTGTTCAAGTTCAACAATTTTTAACGGATATAAGTGCAACACGCGGTCAAAATGATTTGAATGATGGCTTTGAGCAGGCGGAGAAATACAGTCAAATTTTTTACAATAATATAGAAAAGCTCCAAGAAATTCATCCTGATAAACAAGATACGCTAACGGCTATTAAAAATTCTTTTGATGCGTACTATGAAACAGGGAAAAAGATGGCGAACCAATATATTGAAGGTGGACCGGAGCTGGGCAATCAGATAATGTTGGCATTTGATACTGAGTCAACGAGCATTAATGAGAAAGTAGATGTTTTCCAGCAAGATAGTATTAAAGAAATGCAAAATTCATTAGAAAATATTGAAAGTCTTTTAAATAGTAATAAAAACTCGTTCCTTTTACTATTTGTCATCATTACAGTCACTTGTATAACAATCGGTTATATATTCGCACGTTCGATTATTGTGCCTGTCAATAAATTAGCTAAAGCTGCTGAAGTGATTGCTAAAGGTGATTTAAGTCAAAAAGAGATAGTTGTCAATTCAAAAGATGAAATAAAGCACTTAGCTGACTCATTTAATGTAATGAAAACGAATTTACATAAACTGATTAATAGTGTAACTGCTAATATAGGGCATACAACTTTAGCGGCAGAGGAATTAGCTGCAAGTACAGATGAAATTTCGCTTACATCTTATGATATTGCAAAACGTGTAGAGCTAATGGCATCAAATAATCACCAAGCAGCGACTACTGGTCAAGACAGCTCAACTGCTATGGATGAAACGGCGCACGGTGTGATGCGAATTGCAGAAGCGACACAAATGCTTCATTCAAAATCTATTGACACACAGTCGATTGCCAATAATGGTGAAAAAACATTACACATCGCAGAAAAACAAATGATGGTTATTCAGCAATCCTCACATGAAACGAGTACGCGTATTCAACAGCTCAGCGAACAATCGGCTGAAATTGTCAATATTACAAAAGTGATCAATGATATTTCTGAACAAACGAATCTTCTTGCGCTTAATGCAGCGATTGAAGCTGCTCGTGCAGGAGAGCATGGTAAAGGTTTTGCCGTCGTTGCTGATGAGGTCCGTAAACTTGCGGAGGAATCAAAAAACTCTGCCAATCAAATTGTTGATTTAATCGTTACTATTCAGCAAGGTACAAAAGAAGTTGAAAAGGCTGTCGAAACAACCGTGTTAAATGTGAATGAGGGTGTCACGTTTATTCAAAATGCACAAACTTCATTTGACGACATATTAGGCGCGATTGAAAATATGACCTCTCAAATTGAAGATGTTTCTGCATCTACACAGCAAATTTCCGCGAGTACGGAGGAAGTAGCCGCCTCTGTAAATGAAATGTCTTCTGCTGCTAACAATGTTGCAAATCAATCCGACGTTATTGCTGCTACAGTAGAAGAACAGGCTGCAACAATTCAAGAAATCAATACAGTCGCCAAAACATTAAGTGAAGAAGCGATGTCAGTAAAAGAGGAAATCAAAAAGTTTACGGTATAGGAAACTTGTCTGCAGTTTATTGAATGTTGACGTAATTGGCATATTCATTTAGTAAAAAGCATATCGTTATAGGTATGCTTTTTATTTTGCTCAAAAGGTGGGGATATGATGGGATTTTTAAATGGCTTGATGGGAAATGCTTCTGAAACAAATGTAGAAGAAGTAGAAAACGAGATTAAAAATCTTTTAACTACTGAGGAACATGTCGAACATGCTTATAAGCTCATACGTGATTTATTTGTTTTTACAAATAAGCGTCTCATATTAGTTGATAAACAAGGTGTAACTGGAAAGAAAACAGAGTATCATTCAATTCCGTACAAAAACATTGTGCATTTCTCAGTAGAAACAGCGGGCAACTTTGATTTAGATGCAGAGTTGAAAATTTGGATATCTGCTGGTGGTATGATTGAAAAAAGATTCAATAAAACACTCAATATTTATAAAGTGCAAAGTGTTTTGGCGGAATATGTATTAAAATAGAAAGACTAATTTTTTCCAAACTGTATTTGTACGGATAGACAAAAAGATATATGATTCTCATTTGAAAATATGTCTAAATGTTCATATCTAATTAATTTAATAGGAAAAAAATCATTTTAATTTAAATTACAATTGTTTACAATGAACTATAACAAATGGTAGGATAATTAGGTAAATACTAATTTATATAATTAGCGGAATGTTTGGTATATGAAATAAATAATTTTATAGGGTACATAGTAGGAGGGGATTGGCGTTGAATGAACAGGTTTGTACAAATGGATGGGATGCAATAGATCAAGAAATGGTGAAAATTTATGGGCAGCAGGAGCCAAAGCATTATGGCACGCTCATTTCCTATGCACTAGGAGGGAATGACCCTTTAGATGGGATAAGTGCATATAAGACACTCTCACCGCATCCACATTGGCATTTTGTCACTTATGGATTTTCAGAGCTGTATGATAAAGAATCAGAAAATCTTGAGGATAGTGGCTATGGTTTTGAACTAACATTTCGTTTAGCTTGTAAAGAAGAAGATGATGAGCCACCAGCATGGGCGCTGAATCTATTACAAAATATGGGGAGATATGTTTTTAGTAGTGGCAATGTTTTTAGAGATGGTGACTATTTAGATGCGAATGGTCCAATTTGTCTAGAAGCAGATACTGAACTTACAGCATTAGCATTTGTGAATGATCCAGAACTTACTGAAATACAAACACAAAATGGACGCGTACAATTTTTACAGATGGTCGGCATGACAATCGATGAATTAGAAGCAATGCAAACATGGAACACGCTTGGAATGCTTACAGCTTGCTTGCCATATATGCCCTATTACTTAACAGATTTGGCGCGTGACTCGCATCTGCGAAATCCTGACATTTCGGAAGCTGTTCAAAATGGTTTGGAACAGGATGGGTCAAACACAGGCTATTTATATGTAAGTCAGCTAGCTTGGGATTCAGGTAAAAAAAGTTGGTTTATCAAAAAACCTTACACACTTACATTGGGTGCTAAGCAGGCCGAAATCATTGGGAAGTTGCTTCGTGGCCGTATTATGAAAGGTAAAAACTTAACGATAGCAGGCTCTGAAATTAGAGTTATTTTTAAATCTGGAGAACAATCGAAATGTGTAGTCGGGGATAATGAAATACGATTTACATTAGATCATTCAACGGTTGCTGAAATCAGCGAAAAATTACTACCGGTGGAAAGTAAATTTGAAATTTCCACTTTAAAAGGCATCGTTATTCAAATAGCAAAAACGAATATTACAGACAATGAAGGAAATATCGTAAAAGTCATTGGTTAACGACTTTTTTCATGTTGTTTTTAAATAAGATAATAAAAAGCACCTGTGCAAAATGCAGGTGCTTTTTATTATGGTCGAGAAGCATGGATGAACGGTTATTTGCCGAGAAAATTAGTAAATTTTGAAATGATTTTAAAAAATAGGTTGATTATTTTATTGTTTAAGCATATATTGTTTCCTAAGAGAAACAAATTATCATTGAAGAAAGAAGAATGCCTAACAGAAAGAATTGAGTGGTCATAAATTAGCGACTTTTTCGCTATAAAATTTATTGGGGAAGATAACGGAAAAAGAAAGGGGTAACAGAATGAGACGTTTTTTAGGTGTAGTTAGTCTTTTATTAATACTTGTCGGTTGTAGTGGAGAAAAGGCTATTTCTGAAGATGAAAAAGAAGGAATTGTAGTTACAACAACAGGGCAAATAGCCGACGCCATCAAAGAAATTAGCGGAGATCATTTAACTGTAACAGCACTTATGGGACCTGGAGTGGATCCGCATTTATATAAAGCAACCCAAAGTGATTTAAAGAAATTAGATGAAGCGGAAGCAATTTTTTATAATGGTCTTCATTTAGAAGGGCAGATGCTCGATATTTTTGAGCAAATGTCTGAAGAAAAAACGGTATTTGCTGCTGCAGAAAATATAGATAAAAAAAGCTTGTTAGCAGCCGAGGGGGGAAAAACGCTATACGATCCACACGTATGGTTTGAACTGGATCTTTGGAAAGAAGTTGTAGATGGTATCGGAGATACGCTTGTGAAAGAATATCCCGAATTTAAAGAGGACTTTGAAGCAAACGAAGCAGCATACTTAAAAGAATTGGACGAATTAAAAATATATGCACAGCAACGTATTCGTGAAGTGCCAGAGGATCAGCGTATTTTAGTAACTGCTCATGATGCGTTTAACTATTTTGGTGAGAGCCAAGGTTTTGATGTTCGCGGGCTACAAGGTTTAAGTACAGATTCTGAATATGGTGTAAAGGATGTGCAAGAAATGGTAGATTTTTTAGTGGAAAACAATATTAAGGCCATTTTTGTTGAATCAAGTGTATCCGATAAAGCGATGAAAGCGGTCATTGAAGGGGCAAAAAGAAAAGGTCATGACATAGTGATTGGTGGGCAATTATTTTCAGATGCAATGGGTGCTGCAGGAACAAAAGAAGGAACATACCTAGGTATGTATCAACATAACGTCGACACAATTGTCGATGCGCTGAAGTAGGTGGGAAAAATGTATGCATTAACTGTTGAAAACTTATCTGTCGCGTATGACAAAAAAACCGTTTTAGAAAATATAAGTGTTGCTGTGCCAATAGGTCGGCTTACTGCAATTATCGGTCCAAATGGTGCGGGGAAATCGACGTTTTTAAAGGCTGTTTTGAATCAGCTACCGAATAAGGTAGGTAAGGTCGAAATTTTAGGAAAGCCGTTTGTACCGAAAAGTTTAGTAGTTGGCTATGTTCCCCAGCGTAATGCTGTCGATTGGGATTTCCCTACAAATGCACTCGATATTGTATTAATGGGGAGGTATGGGCATACTGGCTTGTTTAAAAGACCTTCCAAGCAGGATAAATTGTTGGCCATGCAGGCACTTGAAAGTGTAGGCATGCAAGAATTTGCAGACCGATCTATTGGTCAATTATCAGGGGGGCAGCAGCAGCGCGTTTTCTTAGCAAGAGCGCTTGCTCAAAATGCAGATGTGTATTTTTTAGATGAACCATTTGCTGGAGTCGATGCGGCAACCGAAAAAACCATTATTGATATTTTGAAAAATTTAAAAGCACAAGGGAAAAGTATATTCGTTGTGCACCATGATTTACAAACTGTAAAAGATTATTTTGATTATGTGATTCTATTAAATAAAACGATTTTAGCATCAGGTACAACAGAAGAAGTATTTACACCAGAACAAGTTCAAAAAACGTACGGTGGTAAGCTACTCATGATGGAAGAAATGTTTGGTGGAAGCGTATGATAGATGGTAATTTACTTTGGGTATTAGTGGGTACGATGTTACTTGGAGTTGCTGCGGGGATAACTGGCACCTTTTCATACTTGCAAAAACAAAGTTTAGTTGGTGATGCAGCGGCACATGCTGCATTGCCTGGCATTGCACTAGCCTTTTTACTAACGGGACAAAAAGAATTACCGATTTTAATGGTCGGTGCAGCTTGTACCTCGGCTTTATCTGTGTACTGTATTCAATGGATAGTGTCATTTTCTAAATTGAAGGCGGATGCTGCAATCGGTTTAGTGCTAACTGTATTTTTCGGAATAGGCATTGTATTTTTAACGCTTGTTAATCGTAGTCCGTTAGGCAATCAAAGCGGTTTAAATGACTTTATTTTCGGGAAAGCAGCGACAATGACACAGTCTGATTTAACGTCGTTATTTTTAAGTGCTGCTATTATCATTTTGGTCAGCTTATTACTGTATAAAGAATGGAAGCTACTTATTTTTGATCCGGTTTATGCTAAAGGGATAGGTTTACCAATCGAAGCATTGAAGGCAACATTGACGATTTTAATTGTGATGACCATAGTGACAGGTATTCAGGCAGTGGGCGTTATTTTAATGTCAGCATTGTTAATTATTCCAGCTGCAAGTGCTAAACTTTGGACAAATAAATTGAGTACAATGCTGTTTTTAAGTGCTGCTATTGGTGGGCTTTCTGGGATAACAGGCACATTTATTAGCTCCATTCGTACAGGGTTATCAACAGGTCCTATCATCGTATTAGTAGCAGCTATTATCTTCTTTGTTTCCTATTTAATAAGTCCTCAATCGGGGCAGATTAGTAAATATCAAAGAAAAATGCAGTTTCGAAAGCAAGGTGGACTGGGATGATCGAATTTTGGGTAGTTCTAACAGGTGTTTTAGTAGGCATCACATGTAGCGTAGCTGGCGTTTTTCTCATTTTGCGAAGAATGTCGATGATTGCAGATGCGATTAGTCATACCGTATTGTTTGGCATTGTTATGGCGTATATTGTGACGCACACATTGAATGGGTTTTGGATGCTTACAGGCGCTGCAATAGCAGGTATTTTAACGGCTTATTTCGTGCAACTATTACATTCAACCGGCATTCAGGAAGATGCAGCGATAGGTGTAGTATTTACGTCATTATTTGCTCTAGGTGTATTGCTAATTACTGTATTTGCTGGGGATGTCCATCTAGATGTTGAACATGTATTAATGGGAGAAATTGCTTTTGTTCCGTGGGATAAGTGGACGTTACTTTCGTTAACAATGCCAAAAGCTGTATGGATGTTACTGCTCGTTTTAATCATTAACGTAGGATTCCTACTAATGTTCTTTAAAGAAATGAAGCTTGCTACATTTGATCCGGTGTATGCAGCTTCAATCGGTATACCCGTAGTTTTCCTCCATTATGGTTTTATGACATCGATTTCATTTACAACAGTTGCAGCTTTCGATAGTGTAGGGGCAATCTTGGTAGTCGCAATGCTCATTGGACCTGCAGCAACAGCATATTTAATCAGTAAAACCATTAAACAAATGTTTATATATAGCATGCTGTTCGGGGCTACTGCATCGATAGGCGGCTACTATTTAGCAAAATTTTGGGATACATCCATTGCAGGGATGATGGCAACGACAGTCGGTCTTATATTCGTGATTATATTGTTTAGTCAAAAAATGATAGATCGAAGAAGAAAGGCATTGGTAAGTAATTTGAAAAGTATGTAAAATTGATGATGAATAGATACCATTTGAAAATTAAGCAAATGGTGTCTTTTTCTATTTGTTTATCGTTATTGGTCAAACAAAGTAGTCGCGGCTAATCATTTCGTTATGTATAATACCTATAAAGGTATAGGAGGTGAGGAAATGAAATCACAATCAGCAAATAATCACACACGTTTTCATCCGTTACAGCATTTTGTATGGCTGCCGTTAAGTTTTGTGCTTCTTTTATCTACTTTAGTATACATAGTGTATAGTATTATGAATGGAACCTTCACGGTAGGATTGTTAATTTTAGTAGGAGCTGTATTACTTGCTATCATTCCAGGGATGTTGGCACGTATGTATGCACTGAAGTTGCAGGATCGCTTAATTCGAACAGAAGAACAATTACGTTACTACGTGTTAACGAACCAACGTCTTGACCAACGCGTTACAACACAGCAACTAATCGCACTACGTTTTGCATCAGATGAAGAATTTGTAAAGCTAGTAGAGAGAACGGTAGATGAAAACTTATCGCCAGCAGACATTAAACAAGCAATTCAAGCATGGCGCGCAGATCATCACCGCGTTTAAACTGTTTATACCTAGTTGGGTATACAAAAGGGGGAAAGCTATGAAAATTAATAACACAGCTACTATCGAGCGGTATGTTCATTCCAAAGATGAACAACAAAAGTTATATAAGCGTTCCTTACTAATTGTAATGCTGTCGCAAGTATTTGGTGGAGCCGGACTTGCAGCGGGCATTACTGTAGGTGCGTTGCTTGCCAAGGAGATGTTAGGGACAGAAAGTTTTGCAGGGTTACCAGCAGCACTATTTACACTCGGCTCTGCACTCGCAGCCTTTGTCGTAGGTCAGCTTTCACAGCGATTTGGGAGACGTAATGGGTTATCTTTTGGATTCATAGCAGGTGGAATCGGGGCTATTGGGGTGATCATTGCCGCCAACATTAACAGTTTAGCGTTATTATTCCTATCATTATTTGTCTACGGAGCGGGCACTGCAACTAATTTACAGGCACGTTATGCTGGTACGGATTTAGCGAATGACAAGCAACGAGCTACAGCGACGAGCATCGCCATGGTGGCGACAACATTTGGTGCAGTCGCAGGCCCTAATTTAGTAACACCGATGGGCAAAGTTGCTACAGCCATGAACATGCCAGCATTATCGGGGCCGTTCATTTTGGCGGCGGTAGCGTACATTTTGGCAGGACTTACATTATTCATGTTTTTACGTCCAGATCCATTATTAGTTGCGAAAGCTATAGCAGCTGAGCAACAGCATAAAGTAACTGAGAAAATGAGTGTTTTGCAAAATAAAGCGAATCGCATTGGTATTTTAGTAGGGGCCCTTGTTTTAATATTGTCGCATGTAATTATGGTCTCCATTATGACGATGACCCCTGTACACATGCAAGGGCATGGCAGTAATTTAAGCGCCATTGGGATGGTGATTGGTCTACATGTCGCATCCATGTACTTACCATCTTTAGGAACAGGTATACTGGTCGATAAGATTGGACGTACGTTTGTTGTAATTGCCTCAGGTATGATATCGGCAACAGCGGGATTAGTAGCTGCGTTTGCCCCTGGTGATTCAATGATATGGATGATAGTTGGGCTCATGTTATTAGGGCTAGGATGGAATTTTGGTTTAATAAGTGGGACAGCGATTATTATCGACTCTACAACGATACAAAATCGCGCAAAAACACAGGGCTCTGTAGATGTTTGGGTGGCACTAGCAGGATCTGCTGGCAGTATTTTATCCGGTGTTGTAGTGGCTTATTCGAGTTATGCAATTTTAGGCTATATCGGTACGTGTCTAGCCTTGCTAATCGTATCAGTTGTTACTTGGTCGAGGCTTAAAGCGAAAGAATAACGAGGTTTATTCAGCCATTAGGAAAGCCCGCTTCACAGCAATGAACAATTGTTATGAAACGGGCCTTTATTTATTTAAAAGCTAAGCATTATGCAACCGGGCAAATATCCCGTCCTTTTCTAACAATTCTTCATACGTACCTTGCTCTTCAATACCGTTCGATGTTACGACAAAAATATAGTCCGCGTCACGAATTGTTGCAAGACGGTGCGCGATAATGAGTGTCGTCCGGTTTTTCGCTAGATCATTTAAGGATTGCTGAATAATGCGCTCCGTAGCGGTATCTAGTGCAGACGTTGCTTCATCTAATATTAAAATAGGTGGATTTTTTAAGAACATCCGCGCAATCGCAAGGCGTTGCTTTTGCCCACCAGATAATTTCAATCCGCGCTCACCAATTTGAGTGTCAAAGCCTTCTGGTAATTGCTCGATGAATTCACGTAAATTAGCTTTTTCCGCTGCCTCTAAAATATCTTCAAAGCAGGCGCCTAATTTACCGTATTCGATATTTTCACGAATTGTGCCAGTAAATAAGAATACATCCTGTTGTACCGTACCGATCTGCTTGCGGAGCGAATCCTGTGTTAAATCGCGAATATCGTTCCCATCGATTGTAATCGATCCATCTGTTACATCATAAAAGCGTGGGATAAGTGAGCTAATCGTAGTCTTGCCTGAGCCTGACGGACCTACGAATGCAACGGTTTTCCCAGCTTTCACGTTAAATGAAAGGTCGTTTAACACTTGCTTACTGTCGGCATATTTAAAGCCGACATTGTGAAATACGATGTCGCCATTTAAATGGTCTACTGCTAGCGCATCTTTTCGATCAACAACAGTTGGCTCTTGGTCGAGTAAATCACAGAAGCGTTTAAAGCCCGCCATTCCTTTTGGATAGAGCTCAAGTAATGCACTAATTTTATCAATCGGTTTAATCAAAACATTCGTAAATAGCACGAAGCTGACAAATTCCCCTGGTGTAAGGTTACCTTGATAAGAAAGCCAAGCCCCGACAACAAGAACTAAAAGCGTCAATAAACGTGTCAAAATATAAATGCTTGAATGTGTGCCGGCCATTACTTTATATGCATAAATTTTTGCCTTACGGAACAGGGCATTTTGTTCCTTGAACCGATTTGTTTCGAAGCTTTCATTCGTAAAGGATTTCACGACGCGAATACCCGAAAAGCTATCCTCCACGCGACCATTGACGTTTGCAATCTCGCTGTACATAACACTCCAGCCCTTTTTCATACGCTTGTTACTCATATACATGACGATGATTAAAAACGGCACCATAATGAGTACGATTAACGCAAGTGTTGAGTTGATGTTGAACATAATCGTAAATGCCCCGATAAACGTCATGACTGCAATGAATAAATCCTCAGGACCATGATGGGCAAACTCACCAATATCAAATAAGTCATTCGTAATACGGCTCATTAAATGGCCTGTTTTCATATTGTCAAAAAACGTAAACGGTTGGCGCTGCACGTGATTGAATAGCTGCTGGCGCATATCTGTTTCGATATTGACACCTAGTTTATGACCTAAGTAATTGACGATGAAGTTCATAAGTGTACTTAATATGTAAGTTAATAATAATAGCGTACTAACTTTCGTAATCATATCCCAGTTGTTTGTCGGAAGCAGGTCATCGATAAACCATTGCACCGCCAAGGGGAAAAGTAATTCTAAAATTGCTACAAATATCGCACTCGAAAAGTCGATGATGAATAGTCGTTTATGCGGCTTGTAGTAGGTGAAAAATCTAGCTAGCATGTGATGTCCTTTCTGTTACGGCTTACTCAATTAAATCGTATGTACTCACTCACCGTCTCCTAGTGCGACAAGATAATGGGAAAAACGAGTTGCGTGATTTAAATCATGGAGTACCATAATAATTGTTCTGTTTTGTTCCTCGTTTAGCTTGTTCAAAAGATTTAACACTTCTAATTGATGTCCCATACTTAAGTATGGTATCGGTATTTTATGCTAGTGCCATCGCAATCCACACACGCTGACTCTGCCCACCTGATAAATGATCGAAGTCTCTGTATTTATAATCGAGCGGATTCGTCATTATTAGTGCCCAATCAATAATATCATAATCCTCTGTATTAAGCGTATCAAATCCTGACCGATGTGGAAAGCGCCCAGAGGAAACTAATTCTCCCACGGTCAACCCAGACGGATTTTCGGTAACTTGGAGCCCTTTTAAACCATCTTCTATGATTGGAACAATGATTAGCTCTGGTATCTTAAAATCATTACTTCAGGTAATAGCTATTATTCTGACTGCAATTGTCTTCCCAACAACCTGTACTGTAATTGCAACATATAATAACAAATGGAAGGAAAAAGAGAAAAGAGGATTGGTTAATCTGTTAAAAATGATACCATTCCTTCTCTGCTTAATAGCTGTTTATATTATTGTATTTGTCGATGGCAGTGCTGTTTACACCTTATCATCTATGGCAATTGGAGCGATTGTATTTCCAACTGCTATTTGGGTCATCATGTCGCTTTATCATAAAATAGGGAGGAAGAGAGCTTAGTATTGGAGGCGGAGAATAAAGTTTTTAGCCATTGGTATGGAGCTAAACTAAGTTAGATGATGAACTAATTAGTTAGAAGCACTTGAAAACATATTCTTAAACTTAATATAGTTATAAAGTTTTGACAGGTCGGGCGTAAGAAAAAAATTCGAAAACAGGAGGAGAAAATGGAGAATATATTTTGGGTAGGTGTTGGATTAGCTATTTTAGGATATTTTATAGCTGATGGTTTAAGAAATTTTGGTAACCCTAAAAAAGGCTCGAATTATTTTTATTT
>JAVWKG010000093.1:0-11767 GCA_036638655.1 Lysinibacillus sp.
ATTAGCGAGACAGGTGAGACCCCACACGAAGCGAAGCGTAGGAGGAGGCTCACCGCTCGCCCCGCGGAAAGCGAGCAACCCGTAGCGGAAATCAGCCTGCTGCTTCAAGTGTTGATGGTATAATTTAGATAATCAACACACGTGGTAAAGTATATTTTACGAGCCACTATTTTTAATAATCGCTTTTTCCATAAGTTCTACTAATTGATACATAATCGTCGCGAAAATGGCGATGATTAACAAAGCCATTAACACAAGATTGAAGTTGAATACTTGGAAGCCATAAATAATTAAATAACCAAGCCCTCTGGACGATACGAGAAACTCCCCAACAATAACCCCCACCCAAGAAAGTCCTACATTCACTTTTAAAGTAGAAATAATTGTAGGAAATGATGCTGGTAAAATAGCTTCCCGATATATTTGAAAGCGTGTTGCACCAAATGTTTGCAGTACTTTACTATAATTCGGATCTACACCTTTAAATGCCGTATACACAACAATTGTTGTAATGATGATCGAAATAATCGCACCCATAGCTATAATCGAGATATAGCCTGGACCTAGGGCAACAATCATAATCGGTCCTAGCGCTACTTTTGGCATGGCATTTAATATAACGAGATATGGGTCAAGTACTTTCGACAACATAGGGGACCACCAAAGAATTGTCGCTAATAACGTCCCTAATAAAGTGCCTAATATAAAGCCTACGACCGTTTCAAAAAGCGTTACACCGACATGCATAAAAATAGTACCGTCACCGACTTTTGTTATAAGCAATTGCATAATTTTTGTCGGTGAGCTAAAAATAAGCGCATCTATCCATTGCAACCTAGAAGCCAATTCCCAAATGCCAAAAAACGCTAGAAAAATGAGTAATTGATATAAACGTACATATCGCTTTTCCTTCACTAACGATTTTTTATACTGCTCAAATAATTGATTATCCAAGGCTCTCTAACTCCTTCCAAATCGTTTGGAAAAGAGAGGAATAACTTATATGACTACGAGCATCTAATGGCGATAAAGCTCTAAGTTCAACAGGCACTTCGAAAATTTTATGCAGCTTTCCTGGATTCGCTGAAAAGAGGAAAATGCGATCACTCATTGCAATCGCCTCCCCAATATCATGCGTTACGAGTACTGCTGTTTTATCGTACAAATGTAATGTTTCAGCGACTAAGTCTTCTAACTTTATTTTCGATTGATAATCCAGTGCTGAAAACGGTTCGTCTAGTAGCAAAATTTTAGGGTCTACCGCAAGTGTCCTCGCTAACGCAACACGTTGCCGCATACCGCCTGAAAGCTCTTTTGGATACAACTTTTCAACATGTGGTAAACCTACATCCCGAAGTAAGGTAGTCGCCTTCTCTAACGATGCAACTCGGTTTTCTTTAGTTAATTTCAAGCCAAGCATGACATTATCCTCAATCGTTTTCCAAGGAAATAAATAATCCTGCTGCAGCATATAACCTAGTTCACCTTTATTTTTTTCGTCAATCGGCTCACCTTCTAGCAATACTTCTCCAGATGTAGCCGGAAATAGCCCTGCCATAATAGATAATAATGTTGTTTTCCCACATCCACTCGGACCTATAAAGGAAATAAATTCGCCCTCTTCAATCGTCAAGTCAATATCTCGTAAAGCTTCTTTTATTTTCGTATTCGAAAAATACGAGTGGTGAATATGATGAAGCGCCAAAAAATCCATTTACTCTATTGCCTTTTTGGCATATGTTGTATTAACAAGATCTTCATACTTCATGCGCTTCGGAAGTTCACCAGCTTCCTCCATAACATCCTGTAAATTATTCCATTCCTCTTCATCTAAAATAGGGTCTGTCGCATAAGAACCTTGCGATCTATAACGCTCTACAACCGTCTCTATTAAGGCAAGGTCCGTATCTTCAAAATACGGTTGAATAATTTTAGCTACTTCTGCTGCACTTTCATTTTGAACAAAATCTTGTGCTTTTTTAAGTGCTCTCGTAAATTTTTCAATCGTTTTATCATCGTTTTCCAAATAACTTACTTTTGTCATGTAAGACGTATATGGTAGATGCCCAGATTCCGTTCCAAACGATGCTACAATCGTTCCTTTTCCTTCTTTCTCAAATATACTCGCTGTCGGCTCAAAAAGCTGTACAAAGTCACCAGTTCCAGATGAAAATGCAGGTGAAATATTAGCAAAATCAATATTTTGAATAAGTGTTAAATCACTTTGAGGATTAATGCCATGCTTTTTCAGAACAAATTCACCAGCCATTTGAGGCATGCCACCTTTACGTTGACCAAGGAAAGTTGAGCCTTTTAGCATATCCCAAGAGAAATTATCAATTTTTTCACGCGCTACTAAAAATGTCCCATCTGTTTGAGTTAACTGTGCAAAGTTCACAATTGGATCACTCGTACCTTGCGATGTCACATAAATAGAAGTTTCTGAACCGACAAGTGCAATATCAATGCCACCAGATAAAAGCGCAGTCATTGTTTTATCGCCACCTGGAACAGTTTTTAAATCGACCTTCAAACCCTCTTCTTCAAAAAAACCTTTCTCAATCGCTACATACTGCGGTGCATAGAAAATAGTTCGTGCTACTTCCCCAACCTTGACTTCCTGTATTTCTTCTTTCCCACATGCAGCAAGTGAGAGGAATAACACACTAATAAGCCCTAATATACAGCCCGATCTCAACCAACGCATAAACATAATTCCTCCTCTAGACTTTAGTTTTTACCTAGAGTAGCGTATGCATAGCGTGAACAAAGGGTGATTGTCATTCATTCGTATCGCCCACTATAATTGCAAACAAGGAAAACCGAGTAAAAACACGCCCGGTCCTTTTTGGACTATTTGCTATTTTCATTTGTGATAAACCAGATATTTTGGCGTATAAGCATCATCTGGGGTTGATTGCCGTTTCGGCTGTGCGCTTTCCGGGGGGCGTCCGCCTGGAACGGAAAGTCACGGGGCTGTAAGGTCACTTGTAAAAAAACTTATACTTTCAAAAAAAGCAGTCTTTCGTATAATTTTATACGAAAGACTGCTTTTGAGCAGAAGCTGCGACAAGTGAGACATTAACTCACTTGTTGCTCTTCTCCTTTTTCACGCGATAAACGCACTTTGTACACGATTAAAAACAATGCTGCAACAATTAAACCTTCCATCATCGGTAATGACAGAGCAAAGAAAGTAAGAACAATACATCCTACAAACAAACAAAGATATACAACGAGATTTTGCCATAATTTTATTTTCCGCGCAAAACCTAATTGATAAACGATAGCACTCAAGATAAATACAGTGAAGAACACTATATATCCTGCTACTGTATAATTCGGTGCATTTTCATAAATAAAACGACTAATACCAGTGAAATCGTTTAATACTTCTGCCTCTGTTCCTTCTTTCATATCAGATGCTTGAATAGAGTTGAGTAACAACCAATTCAACAACGTTCATCCTCTTCCTTTCATGACAGCGTAAAATTATAGTTCAGCACTACGTGATTTTTTCGCTGCTTTTTCACGTTCGTTCTTGTCTAGAATTTTTTTACGAAGACGAATAGATTCTGGTGTGATTTCTAAGTACTCATCATCACCTAAGTATTCAAGCGCTTCTTCTAGTGATAAAATACGTGGCTTTTTAATAACATTCGTTTGGTCTTTATTTGCTGAACGGATGTTAGTTTTTTGTTTCATTTTTGTGATGTTTACAGTGATATCAGCATCACGTGTATTTTCCCCAACGATCATACCTTCGTAAATTTCAGTACCTGGCTCTAGGAATAGTGTACCACGGTCTTCAATTTGCATCATACCATAAGTTGTTGATTTACCAGTTTCCATTGAAACAAGTACACCTTGGTGACGACCACCGATTTTACCTGCGATTAATGGCTGGTAACAATCGAATGTATGGTTGATAATGCCGAATCCTTTTGTCATAGACATGAATTCAGTTGTATAACCGATTAGACCACGCGCAGGTACTAAGAACGTTAAACGAACTTGTCCACTGCCGTTGTTTACCATATCTAACATTTCACCTTTACGTGTACCAATTGATTCGATAATTGAACCAACATTCTCTTCTGGCACATCGATTTGAACGCGTTCGAAAGGTTCGCATTTCACGCCATCTACTTCACGCACGATTACTTGTGGTTTAGAAACTTGTATTTCGAAACCTTCACGACGCATGTTTTCGATTAGGATTGATAAGTGAAGTTCTCCACGACCTGACACTGTCCAAGCATCTGGAGAATCCGTATCTTCAACGCGTAAAGATACATCTGTTTGTAATTGAGCACGTAAACGTTCTTCTACTTTACGAGAAGTAACCCATTTCCCTTCACGACCTGCGAATGGAGAATTGTTTACTAAGAAAGTCATTTGTAATGTAGGCTCATCGATACGTAAAGGTGTTAATGCTTCTGGATGCTCAACAGGACAAACTGTTTCACCTACGTTGATGTCTTCCATTCCTGAAAGGGCGATTAAGTCACCAGCTTTTGCTGATTCTACTTCTTCACGTTTTAAACCGAAGAAACCGAAAATTTTCGTTACACGGAAGTTTTTCACTGTACCGTCTAATTTCATTAGTGCAACTTGTTGACCAACAGAAATTGTTCCGCGGAATACACGGCCAATTCCGATACGTCCAACGAAGTCATTATAATCAAGTAAAGCTACTTGGAATTGTAATGGATCTTCTGAATTATCTATTGGTGCTGGAATTGCTTCGATGATTTTCTTAAATAAGCATTTCATATCTGTTTCTTGTTTAGTTGGATCAGAATCTAAAGAAGCTGTACCGTTTACACCTGAAGCATAAACTACAGGGAAGTCTAATTGGTCATCTTCTGCACCAAGCTCGATGAATAACTCAAGTACTTCATCAACAACCTCTAATGGACGAGCTGAATCTTTGTCGACTTTGTTTACAACAACGATTGGTGTAATTCTTTGTTCTAATGCTTTTTTCAATACAAAACGTGTTTGAGGCATACAACCCTCATACGCATCGACAACTAGTACAACGCCGTCTACCATTTTTAAAATACGTTCTACCTCACCACCGAAGTCAGCGTGTCCAGGCGTATCAAGGATGTTAATACGAGTTCCTTCATAATTTACTGCTGTATTTTTCGCTAAAATCGTAATACCGCGTTCACGCTCGATATCATTCGAGTCCATAGCACGTTCTTCAACGCGCTCATTTGCACGAAATGTACCAGATTGCTTTAATAATTGGTCGACTAAAGTAGTTTTACCATGGTCAACGTGGGCGATTATTGCGATATTGCGAAGATCTTGACGTAAGTTTGTCATTATTCCACTCCATATTCTTTTTTCGAATGTTTAACTGTGATATTATAGCACATGAAGGCTAGTATTGTCTTTTATAGAATTACTAGCCTTCAAAAAAAATTTAAAAAATTAAAGTTATCTAAACTATATTGTAGGAGGCACAACTATGAATCGTGCAAAATTAGTAATGGCTATTTATGCTTTAGCCGCAATTTTAGCTATGTGTTCCATCGGCTATTCTGTTGCTATTGCTAGCTGGGTTGGCATTCTTATGGGCATCATCGCAACATGCGGTATTTTTGTGATGGCCTTTAAAATGAAACGAAAACTACGTGAGCAAGGATTACTGTAAAATCACATTACAATTAGTTCGACATATTTAGACACAATTTTTTCAGGCAAATCGACTAAAGTGAAGTAGAGTAAGGAAATCTATCATTTCCTTACTCTATTTTTCATTTTATATCAGATAAAACGATATAGTTTTCAAGTAGCTCTTTATGAATAGACGGATTCGCAATAATAAATGTATCTTGATGTAAAAAATCAAATTGCTTACCATGAAGGTTCGTTGCAATGGCTCCGACTTCCTGCGCAATTATCGTACCTCCACCAATGTCCCAAGGCGCTAAACGCATTGACACGTATGCATCGAGCTTACCACTCACTACGAATGCAATCTCCATAGCCGCTGATCCATATGAGCGCGTCCCTCTTACCTTCCGCACGAGTTCAATTACTTTTTCATGTTGAATATGACGACTCGGCGCCACCCAGCTCGCATTGATGCCAATAACAGCTTCTTCAATTAGTATCGGCTGCAATTTTCTCAGCGGTGAATCATTATACCAAGCACCTTCACCTGCAATTGCGTAAAACAAATCTTCTCGCATTACATCAAATATGTAGCCAAGCTTTCCTATACCATCTTTAAAAATCCCTATTGAAATCATAAAATGACGATGCTGTTTGACAAAGTTCATCGTCCCATCGATTGGGTCAATAATCCAAACAACCCCATCTAGAGAATCTACTTTCTCTCCCATTCCTTCTTCACCCAAAATTTTATGCGATGCGTCAAATGCTTTTATTTTTTTTATGAAAAACAATTCTATTTCACGGTCAATATTTGTTACTAAATCATTAGCATTTGATTTTGTTTCAACGACTAAATCATAAGAAAATGCGTTACGTATACGTTCCCCAGCTTCTATAATAATGTCTTTTGCAAACTGATCCAACTGTTTGATATCCATAAAAATCACCCTCCGAACCGAATGTAACCTGCTACTGAAATAAAACTCAATATCTGTTCTACTGTATATTTTACCCTTTACAGTAATAAAAATCACCTGCTGTAGGAATATTCAGCAAGTGATTTTTACAACGGTATACAGTTATCATTAAACATAAACTTGCAAATCCCCAAGTTCCTGTCGAATTTCCGTCAATCTTTTTTTACATTTTTCAATAGCATCAACATTTTTTTCATTCATGGCTAAAAATAATGAGGCTAATTCATAATCTAAATCCAACCTTAACATGTGTTCATATTGCTTTTCATTGTCAATTTTACGTATAATCTTTACAATCTGTCTCATAAGTACTCACTCCCTTTATAATTTTCTCCTACAATGTAATGGAGTCATTTAAAGCTTTTGTTATAAGAATTTTCCCATAAAACGTACAAAATAAACCTCAAAATCGAAAGGAATTATTTACAATGTCAAAAATTAACTGGTCTGAAGAAGATTTCAATGTATTTCAAATAACTGGGTTAGAGCAAAGAATGGAAGCACTAACGACAATCATTCGTCCGAAATTCCATTCACTTGGCGAAGAATTTTCTACTTTCTTTTCAGCTAAGCTTGGGGATGAATTTTATCCACATGTAGCAAAGCATGCACGTCGCACTGTTAATCCTCCTAAAGATAGTTGGGTTGCTTTTGCTCCTTATAAAAGAGGTTACAAAGCGCTTCCACATTTTCAAATTGGTCTTTGGGGTTCACATTTATTCATCATCGCAGCAATCATTTATGAGGCGCCTCAAAAAAAATTATTCGCTGAGCGACTTTTAACCGAAAAATCGTTGTTCGATGCGCTTCCAAATGACTTCATCATCTCAAGTGATCATATGTCTCCACTTGCTATTTCACTAGAAGACGCAAAGGAGCAACAACTAGAGCAATATCTTATTCGTTTACGCGATGTCAAAAAAGGCGAGTTTTTAGTAGGGCGCCATATTTCACAAGCTGAGGCCATTCAACTGTCTCCTAATGAGTTTCACCAATTAGTTGAAGAAACATTCGAATTATTATTGCCAATTTATAACACAATCATCGGGAAAAATGCAGCATACTAAATTCAAAAAAAATGACTGCCAAAAAAATAAAAACAGTATGCTGAGTAATCCGGCATACTGTTTTTATTTTCACCATATAGAAAGCAAGTTGTTACGCTTAAGGAGACTTATTGAACAGCCACTCCTTTTTGTCATTAACGACGCTGCTTTGGTTGTATTTTAATAATCGTGCCGTCAGCCGATTCTTTGACTTGTTTTATGACTTGGTAACTAATATAGCCACTTCCTTCTTCAAACTCGCGAAAAATTGATTTTTCTTCCGCTTGAGAAGGTACAATTTCTTTGAAACGACGGTATTTCGCCATCATCACTTCACGCTTAATCCCTTTTTCATACGCTTTTTCTATACCTTCAAAAAACTGTACAACGTCGACAATTTCCTCTGTTGACCAATCTGTTGAAAACGGATATGAATATTCCATTTAGACAAAACCACCTTTATATTACTGCCTCCATTTTAACCGGATACTTTCTGCCTCTGCAACCATTCGACTAATTACTTCCTTTACAGTTGAAATATCTTCTGTAAAACGCATCGACCATATGACATAAAATTCCCCTTCCAATCCTCATTATCATTCCTTAATTCTCAAATTAATTGAAAAATCTCTTTATTTCATCACTAGAAGTCTAGTCATTGTATTCGATAGGTGCTATAATTCTCTTGTTTTCTTAATTTTATAAAAAGTGAGGTGGTACCTGCGTTGTCACAATTAGACACTCCATTGTTCGACGTATTACTAAAACATCGGAACAGACATCCGATTCAGTTCCATATTCCAGGTCACAAAAAAGGGCATGGTATGGATCCAGCTTTCCGAGAATTCGTCGGCGACAACGTTTTATCGATTGATTTAATTAATATTGCTCCACTAGACGATTTACATTCACCAAAAGGTGCTATTAAAGAAGCTCAAGCTCTCGCTGCCGAGGCTTTTGGTGCAGACTACACATTCTTTTCCGTTCAAGGTACTAGTGGCGCTATTATGACCATGATACTGACCGTCGTCGGGCCAGGTGATAAAATTCTAGTACCACGGAATGTTCATAAATCCATCATGTCAGCTATTGTTTTTGCTGGCGCAATTCCAATTTTCATCCATCCAGAAGTGGATAGTGAATTAGGTATTTCTCACGGAATATCTGCTGAGGCTGTTGAAAAGGCACTCGATTCCTATCCGGATGCCAAAGCATTACTAGTCATTAACCCTACTTATTTTGGCTTTGCAGCTGATTTAAAACGGATTGTCGAGCTTGTACATAGTCGGAATATCCCGGTAATTGTAGATGAGGCACATGGTGTGCACATCAAATTCCATGATGACTTGCCACTATCAGCGATGCAAGCTGGTGCGGATATGGCTGCAACAAGCGTACATAAGCTAGGTGGCTCGATGACGCAAAGTTCCGTTCTAAATGTACGTGAAGGTCTAGTATCAGCAAAACGTGTACAGTCTATTTTTTCAATGCTGACTACAACGTCGACATCATACCCAATTTTAGCTTCTTTAGATACGGCTAGAAGACAATTAGCTATCCATGGATATGACTTAATAGATGATGCGATCCGTCTTGCAAAAGATGCGAGAAAACGAATTAATCAAATTGCTCATATTACTTGTGCAGGCAAAGAGAAATTACATTCTTCAGCAACATTTGATATGGACCCAACAAAGCTTTTAATAAGTGTGAAAGACCTTGGTATAACAGGCCATCAAGCTGAGGAATGGCTTCGTCATAATGCAAATATAGAAGTTGAGCTTTCAGATCTATACAACATTTTATGCTTAATTACTTTAGGTGATACGAAGAAAGAAATTAATCTTCTTGTGAATGCCCTTCAGCGTATGTCTAGAGCTTTTGATTCCGAAGCTGTTATTAAAGAAACGAATGTTACAGTCCCAGAAATACCGGCACTTGCAATGTCTCCGCGGGATGCATTTTATGCTTCCACGGAAATCGTTCCTTTTTCTTCAGCAATGGGACGTATTAGTGCCGAATTCATTATGGTATATCCACCTGGAATCCCTATATTTATTCCCGGGGAAATAATAACTGCTGAAAACATTGAATATATACAAATGAATATTGATGCTGGGCTCCCTGTTCAAGGCCCAGAAGATGATACATTGCAATTGATCCGTGTCATTAAAGAACAAATGCCAATTATGTAGCACTAAGATAAAAAAGAGGTATTCGATGATTGAATCGTCGAATACCTCTCTTTTTAAAATGATATGAATCTTCCAGTCCCCAGGAGCTGTCCAACCCCCGCGCCAATCTATTTGCATTCGAAATTAATACACTTATGTAAGCTAACCCTATTTTTATAAAAACAACATGACAAAAAGAGGACAAATGAATGCACCGATTATTGCCGTTAAGCCCATAGATAGTGAGCCTACCGACAACTCTTGCTCTCCGTAGTCTTTTAGTTTTACAAGTCCTACACCATGTGAAGCACTTCCTACGGATACACCGCGACTAATTGGCGACGTGATCTTTCCGTATTTAATGACTAATGGTCCAAGAATCGCTCCTACGAAACCTGCTAACATGACAAGAACAGCTGTTAATGGTGGAATGCCTACGATTGATTCACTTACTTGCATTGCAACTGGTGTCGTTAATGATTTTGGCAAAGCAGTTAAAATAAGCTCTTCCTCTATATCAAACCATTTTAGAAATGCAAATATCGTTAGTAATCCAGTCATCATTGCGATAAAAATCCCCGATAGTATCGAATATTTATATTTCATTACAATGGAACGCTGATTGTAAAGTGGGTAAGCTAAAGCTACGACAGCAGGTCCTAGCATTTTTTGTAACCATTCGCCCCCCTCCATATACGTCGCATACGGAATTTTAAACACAACTAAAATCAATGCACTAATAACCGTAGTTGTTACCAACGGAATCACTAAAGGGTGCGGAAAGCGTCGATAAAATTTCGTCATTAACATGAACAAACCTATAGTTCCTAGAACGACAATTATTTCATTCAACTGTTATGCCCTCCTTCTTTAACATTTCTTCTTTTTTCGAAAACTCTCTCTTCTCTATAACCTGACTCAATACACCTGTTACATAGATAGCAATTAATGTACTAACAGTAACCGAAACAATGATTATTAATCCACTCATCGACCAAAGCTGTGGATAGTCGATAACCCCTACCGTTGCAGGTATGAAAAATAATGTTAACACGCCTATTAAAAAACCTGCACCATCTTGAATATATTCTACTTTTATAAGCTTATAGTGAAGCGCTAAAGATAATAATAATAGTCCGATAACACTAGCTGGTAAAGGTAGACTGAAGAAAGTAACAATACCTAAACCTAAATAATAAAAAACATTTAATATGCCAATTTGCACAATTATACGAATAACTTTCATTAGATTACGCAGCAAAACAATCGTCCATTTTGCCACTTCTCACCCCCATAATGTTCATTTTACCTCGCTTAGAATATTCTGTCTATTCCATTTCCATAGAAACACCTTGCACTAGTTCAAAGTTTTCTAGATTCCATTAAATGAAACTGGTAATATAAAATCAATATTCACCATTTTTCAACTATTCCCTAGGCGAGGTGGTAACTTATTATTAAACCATTAAAATTGCAAACTAGATTTTCTCTCTATATTAGTTTTTTTATTTTATTTATCGTGACAATTGTCGGGTTATTATTTTACTTAACAATTTCTGATGCATTACAAACACAGCTTGGTAAAAGAGCTCTCTATTTAGCGGAGACGACTGCCAATCGAGGGGATGTATTAGCAGCTTTTAAAACAGAAAACCCTACTGAAAAACTACAAGTTATTAGTACAGACATTATGAATACAACAGATGCAGCCTATGTTGTCATTGGGAATAACCAAGGAATTCGATACACACACCCTATCATTGAGCGAATTGGGAAGCCTATGGTCGGCGACGATAATGAACGTGCATTATTAGGCGGTGAATCCTATATTTCCATCGCTAAAGGGTCTATGGGGGAATCTATCCGAGGCAAATCACCAGTATTTGATGAAGATGGTACTGTAATTGGTGTCGTATCAATTGGATACTTAACGAGT
>JAVWKG010000094.1:0-11725 GCA_036638655.1 Lysinibacillus sp.
TGTATCTATTTTTAGAGATAAAAGGAAGGCTACCCTCAAAAGTCATTTTGAATGACTTTTGGGACAGCCCCTTAATAGAAGTATTTAATTCTAATGGATGCTAACAATCAGATTGAATTTGCCATTTCAACTAAGGATTCAGGAGTTACTTTGTCGGCTACTTTTTTATTGATCCCAAGCATATACTGCAAGTCATATTTTTCAAAGACAAAGAAATTAAATAATTGGTGTTCGAAATAAATGCCTTTGGTACCATCTTGAAGTGTATAATCTTTACCTTCGAAATCCAATTTATTATTTAATGAACGAATATCAATCTTAAATATATTTTCTTTAATATCTTCATTAACAAACATTATGTGCAAAGCATCATTTACGCTATATTCCTTATCTAAATAAAACTTACCGAAATTATGTGTATAAGAAATAGAAGGCAAAATTGTAGGCAATCTCACTTTAAAATTGTCATGATTTTCAAAGTCTTTGACTGCGTTTTCTACTGATTTATATCCGGCTTCAGAAAACTTCCCCTCAAAAGAAGGAGTTTGAGGATTCGCATATACACCTTCAATAGTGGAAAAGATAAAAACAATACTAAAGAGAGATATCACGTAATATAATTTTTTTAACATTTTCAATTCACCCCAATCACTAAATTGGAATTAGAATCTTGACAATAACCATAATCAGCTTTACTTTTTCAAATCAACATCCCTCCATCCCTTATTAGCATTTCGATAAAGGTCGGAAATATACAAATAATACAGCATACTTACGAAGCGATATGAATGTCGAATTAAAATAGCCAAGACCATTAGAGCGTAAACACCTACGAAAAGACACCTCCTTAACTGATACGGTCATCAGCCAGAAGGTGCAACTTTGTTTGATTATGGATTATTTATCATCGTAGGTCACAACGCAGAAGTTCACAGGTCCTTCGTTTGTATCCTTATCAAGCGCCGTACCCGTTACTAATTTCTTGTGCGGGTCTACCCCATCTATTGTTGTCACCTTTCCTGTACCATTTGATATAAAAGCACCTGGTACGCGGAATGTTGTCACATCAATTTTTTCAATCGACACTTCTTGTTGAGGACCTACTTGTGGCACCCACTCATAAGGTACACGATAAGCTCGGTATACCATATTTGATGCGTGACGTGGGGAAATTTGATTGAAGTACGGATTGATAAATTCCCACACAATTTCATGCTCAGCTGTCACTTCAAAAATACGACCGTCAGAACCTTGCGTTATTAATGTATTACCATTTGGTAGGCGTTGTGCAGAACTAATATATGGACTATAAAACTTTGAGCCATCTGTAAACAAGTTATGCCCTGCTTCATCTGGTGTATACTGCCATGTAATGTCTAACGTAATCGGATTGATTTGCAAAATGCGTGAATAATCACGCACTGCATTGCGTAAACCAAATGGAGATGCAGGATTTTGCGCACCGTAACCTGCTGCACCACCATTATCAAAAACAAGTAAATCCCCTTCCCCCGGTAAGCCCTTTGGAATTAGGTGTAAATGATGCTGTCCGATAATCCAACCTAACTTGCGTAATTTTTCATTACTATCGAAGTTAGGACCGATTTGCCATACAATTTCCCCTGTTTTTTTACTAATAATCGCCAAAATGTTTGAATTACGCGCATCGAAAATAATATTATCCGGATGGAAACGTTCATCACCTTCGTCATACCATTTATTCGGTCCTAGGGTAGAAATACTATTAATATGCATCCAGTCACCACCACCAGCTGGCACGACTGATGGATTACGGAATAATACGTTTTTCGCGTCTTCATCAAAGCCAAACTCATCAAAGTGATCACTTGCTCGCCACGACCAAATAATCGTACCTTCCCAATCCACTTCAATAATTTTGTCATCTAATAATTTTTTATCAGAAATTTTTTCATTATAAACATCTTCGTGCACTAATAGTAATGTCGTACCGCTATCTACAAGCGGTTTTTCAAACGGTCCGTAATAGCCAACCGACGAGCCTTGTCGTTGATAGTCATGATGCTGACGAGCCATATGCCGAGCCTCGTGTCCTGGGTCTTCGATAAATTCCGTTTTATCAAATTGCCAAACAATATTCCCATCCCAGTCGACTTGAACTAAATCGACTTGGTCTTGATATCCAAACTGACTTGGTCGTGCTCCCGTTGATCCAAGCACATAGCCTCCTGGTAAAACTTTATTTGGGAAACCAGCAAGACCTGCCCATAGTTGCACTTCATCACCATTCATATTTATAAGTAACGCACCTTTACCTGACGGAAAAATCGTTAAACCATTGTACGCTTTTTCTTTGTTATAAACTGTTACACCAGTTGGAAATACTGTAGGATGCCCCATATTGAATACCTCTTTTCTAGTTATTTTAAATTTATGATACGACTTTGTAGCGGGCTAATAATTTTCGTCCTGCATATGCAAATAAACGATCCATCAAGAAGCCCATTAAACCTAATACGACTAATCCAACGAAAATCCAGTCCGTTTTGAAATACAAGCGTGCATTCCAAATCATGAAACCAATTCCTTCATTAGCTGCAACCATCTCTGCTCCAACAATCGCCATAAACGATGAACCCATTGCCAGTTTTGCACCAGTGAAAATATATGGAATCGTTGCCGGAATCACAACGTAAATCAATGTTTGAAAATTCGATGCCCCCATACTTTGTGCAGATCGAATTTTATCGTTTGAGATGGAAAGTACACCGGTTAATGTATTAATTGTAATAACGAAAAACGTTGCATAGACGATTAAAAAGATTTTTGACTGTTCACCAATACCGAACCACAACATGAATAATGTAATAAATGCCAGTGGTGGAATAAATCGAACGAAGTTAATCACCGGCTCTAAAACTATCCGTACCCAAGCATTAGTTCCTATTAATAGACCGATTGGCACTGCGATAAGCAGCCCTAATGTCCACCCTACTAATACACGTGCAAAGCTATATGCCATGTAAATAAACAGCGTACCATCACTCGCAATTTCAATAGCACCTTGTAATGTTAGAAGTGGACTTGGTAAAAACATCGGCTCTGAAAATAACGATACAATTTGCCATGTGACTAAAATAGATAACCAACCGATAGCGCCAGACTTTAAAATTACTTTTCCAAGACTATTCTTACGCCTAACCTTACTTTGTTTACTTACTGTTTCTATTTTCGCGATGGCCATACAAAGCCCCCTCACTTATTTTTTCTCATCCCTATAACCTGGGGTTGATATCCTTTTCGGCTGCGCTCTTTCCGGAGCGGCGTCTTATGATTCCCCAAGAGTCACACAGCCTCCAGTTCAATCAACCTGCATTGTCTAGTCAATATGCACCTTTATCAAATATCAAAATTTTCGAAATATGTTTGCACCTGTTTGTAATAATTGTTAAAGGCAACACTCGTAATGTCTCGCGGGTAAGGTAAGTCTACTTCGTAAGTGGTTGTAATTTTTGATGATGGTCCGACTGACATTATGCCAATTTTTTGCCCTAAAATAATTGCCTCTTGAATATCATGTGTAACAAAAATCACTGTCTTATTTGTTTCTCGCCAAATGCGAATCAATTCATTTTGCATGGTGCGACGTGTCATTGCATCAAGTGCTCCAAACGGTTCATCCATTAATAATATTTCTGGTTCATTGGCTAACACTCGCGCTAGCTGGACACGCTGCTTCATTCCACCAGATAAATTGTCTGGAAACTTTTGTCCATGCCCTGTCAACCCTGTCAAATTAATAAAGGAGTTGGATCGTTTTTTTCGTTCTTCTAGAGACACTTTTTTCATCTTTAAACCAAATGAAATATTTTCTTCTACAGTGAGCCATGGAAAGAGTGCTGAATCAGCGGACTGAAAAACAAATCCACGTCCTTCTCGCCCTTCTTTTGAAGTAACAATTTGTAAATCCCCTTCCGTCAGCTCTAAAAAACCTGCGATAATATTGAGTAAAGTAGACTTTCCGCAGCCACTCGGCCCTAGTAAAATATAAAATTCACCTTTTTTAATCGTTAAATCTACATCTTCTAATACATATGTTGGATGCGCCTCATCGACTTGAAAGGTTTTCGCACCATTTTTTAAAATAATTGCATCCTCTACAATCGTCATTTGTACTCCTCCTATTCTTTATACGTTACCAGCTCTGGAATCACTTCTTTTGCTGGCGCTAAAAACAATTTAGATTTCAAATCATAATCTTCTTTCAAAATCCCTTTATCTAGTAGATGTTGCTTCATCGTCTCTAAATGTTTATAATCTTGCTCCGTAAAGCCTAGTGTGAAATTTTGTCTTTCTAAATCACGATGCACATCTTCTTTTGCGATTTTCAACTCTTTGTACACAATATTTGCTGTGCCATCTGGATTACTTTTCACATAATCAATTCCTTCACGAATACCTGCTATGAATTGAGCGATTAAGTCTTCATTTTGTTCTGCAAACTGGCGATCAACGACTAAATAAGCAGAAATACTTAGCCCTCCTACAGAGCTTAACTTATCCAGTGTGTGTACCCCCTCGATCGCTTTAAACTTTCCTAATAAAGCTCCTGATGCAAATATTGCGTCAATATCACCTTTTTTCATCCCTACAATCGCTTCATCTGGTGTACTAAATGGCACAAACTTCACATCATCCTCTGAAATTTTCAAGTGCTCCAAGTAGCGTGACCAGTGATACTCACTTACTGTACCTTTTGCTACACCAATTTTTTTACCGACTAAATCTTTGGTCTCCTTTACTTTTTGGGTAGCTATTACCTCGGTAAAATCAAGCGCATTTACATTTCCACCACTACCTGATAAAGAAGATACAACAACGAAATCTCCTTTACTTAATGAGTTAAGCAATGCGTAATCAGCTGCTAATCCTGTATCTGCTTGTTTTGTTAATACAGCATTTACTGTATCAATCCCGTATGCAAAGTTTGATAGAGATACGTCTAATCCTTTTTCTTTAAAGTAACCTTCTGTATTCGCAACTCTTATTTGAAATGAACCACCTGCTGCTGTATCAATCGCTGCACGAATTGTATTTGCGTCATCTGCTGATGAAGCAGGGGTATTAGAAGATTCATCGCCACATGCAACTAAAAAAATTGTTACTACTAAAAACCCTAAAACTTGTTGATACCATCTTTTCATTTACATTCACTCCTCAATTCTTATTATTCATATCATTTTAGTAATATTTAAGTTAAAAAAATTTTCTTGCTTTATCGCATCCAGACATCTCCCTCCATATATTGCCGTATAGAAAAAGTAAAAAGGCACTAAAAACGCACACCCCCTCACATTGTAGGATTGCAAGTTTTTAGTGCCTTTAGGTACCTAATCAGCAACTAATTTTGATTTCATTTCTTCGTAAATGGTTTTCCATTCCTCACTCCGATCTCTTTACTTAAGTGATTAAGCATACTTTAAACCAACAATACACATTAGTCAAGTAGGTTTTATAAAATTTATTTTTATCTTCAACACAATCACAAAATAACAACGAGAGTGACGTAGGGGAATGTCTAACGGAGTGACAAATTTGAAATATGAGATGGTGCGCGCGCATACACAGATAAAAGTGCATGATAAAGCTCTTTCAACTTAACTAAAAGGAGTATCGAGCAGCTGGCTCGAATGCCTCAAAAGATATGCAATTATATTTTTTAAAAAAGTGAGGCATTCGACGATTGAAACGCCGAATACCTCACTCTATAAAACAATTTGGTTTTTTTTAATTTATGAAATACTGTTTTATCATTGCTTCAACTGGAAGTGGTTTGTTATATAAGTACCCCTGCCCTTTTTGACAGCTGAATTTCTTTAAAAAGTCCACTTGAAATGGCTCTTCAATACCTTCTGCAATTACTTCCAATCCTAAATTATGAGACATCGAAATGATCGCCTTAATGATGGCCTCATTTTTATCATCTTTTTGAATATCCGCAATAAATGATTGGTCGATCTTTATAATATCAATTGGATATCGCTTTAAATAACTTAATGACGAATAACCAGTGCCAAAATCATCAACAGAGACATAAACACCTAATAGTTTTAATTCAGATAACATTGAAAAAGTTTCATTTACATTTGTCATTGAGCTTTCTGTAATTTCCACTTCAATCAATTCAGGTTTGACTTCGTACTTATCAAGTAACGAATGAATTTTACGTGCAAAGTTTTCTTTTCTAAATTGCTTTGGTGAAATATTAATAGCGATGCGCACAGGTCTAAAGCCAAGCTCTCTCCATTGCTTTTGGTAACGACAAACTTCTTCAATCACCCAATCACCAATATCGATTATGAGACCCGAAGCTTCTGCAATTGGTATAAAATGCGCCGGCGAAACAAAACCAAATTTCCGATTATTCCAACGTAGCAATGCCTCAAAGCTATCAATTTTATTTGTTTCCAAATCCATTTGCGGCTGAAAATGAATGCTTAGCTCATTAAATTCAATAGCACGACGTAAATGTGCCTCCATTAGCGCCTCATTCGGAAATGCCGTACACATATCTTCACGGAAATATCTAAAATGAGAACGCCCATGTTCTTTCACAGAAAATAAGGCTTGGTCTGCCTTCCTAACTAATGTTTCAGCATCTTTACCATCTCCTGGACTTAAAGCAATCCCGATCGACACCGTTATAAAGTATTCCTGTTTATCAATTATAAATGGCTCTTTTAACACATCTAAAATTGCATTGGCCAAGCTTTCAATTTTAGGTACCGTAGCATTTTTCATCACATAAATAAACTCATCACTGTTATAACGATATAAATAGCATTGCGTATGACAAAGTTTTCTCAATCGATTACAAAAACGTACCATCAATTGATCTGCTTTGTTTTCACCCAATGATTCGTTAAACTTTTTAAAACGATCGATATCCACCATAATGACCGCTGCATGGGAATCTTCACTCTTTTTGTCATTTAAATAATGAACCCAATGCTCTTTCAGTGCTTTGCGATTCCAAATACCCGTCAACTCATCTACTAATGTCAAATAATAAAATGCTTCGTGATCATTCATAAACGCATGTGTATCATTAACGAATAAATGAACACCGACAATTTCACCATTAAAATACGTTGGTTGTGTCCGTAAATAGAATGGTTCTTTACTTAGTAAATCATTTTTAAACAAACATTTCGGCATGCCAAATGCTGAACCTTCAATTGTTTTAGCAAAGAGCAATTTAAATTCCTTTGCATATTTCAAGTCGATAATGGTATTAATATTTTGGCCTAGTATAACTGTCTGTTCCTTTAACAATAAAGACGTTGCCACTGGATTATGATAAATAATATTGCCGCGCAAATCTGTCGTTATTACCGGACTGACATGTTGCTCCACAAACTGTAAGTATGGCTCCGACTCTTTATTCTTCGAACTAGTGTCACTTTGTATTTCACGTAAAACAACATAATATAGTGATTCTTCAATTTCTTGAACATTCACAGCAATTTGTTGAGGTTCTAGACCTTTCAAAAGCTCAATCGTATGAACGTCTCCATTTTTTTGAACTAAAATATTCGAAAGTTGCTGCCAACAACGGTCTGTAAAATAGCTATTCGCAGAATTCGAATGAATATCTGCCAGTTCTATAAGTGAAGACACTTTGTCATTTACATAAAGGACTTCAAAATGATTCACATCATTTTTTCTTAAAAAGATAATTGCATCAAATGGATTAAATTGTGCCAGTTGATGAAAATCCTCTTGCTGTTTTTCTTTATTTTCTAGTGTACCCATACTGTCCTCCACTTACGAGAGCCTTGCAAACACTATAAAACCTACTCCTCATCTATCGTAGGCTTCAAAGCTTCTTTCAGGAAAATCTCCTGACTATTTATGCGGCCTTCCCCTCTGTCGAATTCTTTATAGTGATATTTTCCATTTGAATCTTGAATACGCGCCTTCGCAGTATCCTCTAGTTGAGCATTCATAATATTCATAATACGTTGTTTTGCTTCCGTTGCATATACCGGGAACAAAATTTCGACACGTTTTATCATATTTCGCGTCATCATATCGGCTGAAGATAAATATACTTTGTTTTCACCATTATGATGGAACCAGTAAATTCTAGAATGCTCTAAAAAACGTCCCACTATACTTGTCACTGTAATATTATCACTAATACCAGGTATTCCAGGGCGAATACAGCAAATACCACGAATAATTAGCTCCACTTTCACACCTTCAATTGATGCTTCATACATTTTCATCATTAAATCTTTATCCGTTAAGGAATTCATTTTCGCTCGAATAAAGCCATTTCCATGTTTTTTATGACATGCAATTTCTTCATCAATTAATCGAATAAATTCATCACGTATGTCAAACGGTGCTACAACTAAATGATTAAATTTTGGTTTTTCGGTATAGCCGCTTAAAAAATTAAAGAAATTTGTAGCATCGATACCAAATTCTTTATCTGAAGTTATGATGCCCATATCTGTATAAATCTTCGCTGTGGCATCATTATAATTTCCTGTTCCCAAATGCACGAAACGTTCAATCTTTCCATTACTGCGGCTTACGACAAGTGTAATTTTAGAATGTGTTTTCAAATTATTCATACCGTAAATTACTAAACAGCCTGCTTGCTCTAATTGCTTCGCCCAATGCACATTATTTGCTTCATCAAAGCGAGCCTTTAACTCCACGAGTACCGTTACTTGCTTACCATTTTCAGCAGCGAGCTTTAACGCTTGTATAATCGGGGAGTTCCCACTAACGCGGTACAGTGTTTGCTTTATAGCAAGTACATTCGGATTGTGTGCCGCTTCAGCTATAAAATCCACAATTGGCGCAAATGATTCATATGGATGATGAAAAAAGATATCTTGCTGCAGTGCTTTCTCGAAAATATTTTCATCCGAATGTAAATCATGTGGCGGCTGCGGTATAAAACTTTCATATTCTAAATGTTCACGACCAACAGAAATACCTTTCACAAATGAAAACATAAATGTTAAATCTAGCGGTCCATCGATATGAAAAACATCATTTCCTTCAATTTCGAACTCCTCTAGTAAATAAGCAAGAACTTCATCGTTCATCTCTCCTACACGTACTTCTAAACGACTACCCACTCCCCATTTGCGCTTTTTCAACTCTTTCTCAATTTCAACAAGTAAATCCCTTGCACCTTCCTCGTGAATCGTCAAATCCGCATTTCTAGTTAAGCGAAAAGCTTGTGCAGATTTAACACTATAGCCATAAAAGAGCTTATCTATATGTGCTGTAATAACATCTTCTAGCAATACAATAACTGTTTCCCCTTCAGATGAAGGCACTTTAATAAAGCGGTCCAATACGGAAGGTACTTGCACAATCGCTACTCGTTCACGATTTTCTTGCTCCTCTTCATCTTGCTCCAAAAGCACCAAAATATTCAAAGTTTTACCTAGTAATGTTGGGAAAGGTCTGTATGCATCCACTGCTACTGGTGTTAGCACTGGAAAAATTGTTTCAGCAAACATTTCATTAATAAATGATTTTTGTGTTTTATTTAAATTTTTCATGTCTGCAATATGTACATTATGTTGTGGTAGTAAATCATAGATTAAATGGCTATATACTTCCGTTTGACGACGCACAAGCGCTTGTGTTCGCTCCGCTATTTTTGTCAGCTGCTCTTTTGGTGTCAGCCCTGACTTATTCTCAGCCTTATGGAAGCCAGCACGTATTTGATCTTGTAAGCCTGCTACACGTACCATAAAAAATTCATCCAAATTCGAGCTGAAAATAGCTAAAAACTTCAAACGTTCTAGCAGAGGATTATTAACATCCTCCGCTTCCTCTAATACCCGCTCATTAAATGCTAGCCAGCTTAGCTCACGGTTATTATAATATTCTGGTTTCGCAATTTCTTCTAATAGATTGATTTCACCCATCATTAGCTCTTTTTGACTTGTACTATTTTTCGATAAATCAGTAGTCATTATTTTTCCACCCTTCATCTATAAAATTTAATTTTATTTCTGTTTTTAGCGATCTTTCTAAATGTTTTTTATGCCGCTCTGCTTGGTATTTTTCAGCAGCTGCATTTTTTTTCACGAAAATATCTAGTTGCACAAAATTTTCTTGCTTATTTAGTTGAAATGCATGAACAACGTTTCGTTTTGATACATTTAGAGAATAGACAAACTTTAAAACAGCACCAAAATCACGTACTTTACGTAACTCATCGCGGCTCATCCATTCTTGAAATGGTTCAGAAAATCGCAGGAAATAATCTTTATTTTTATAGGAAGCTAGCAATGCCAGTTGAACACGTTCCTTATGATTTAAGCCATCAATCGCTTGGTTCGCAATTAAATAAAATGTATGTTGACTAGCTGAACTCAGTTCAATGTACTCACCAATATTAAAAATCTTTGCTGCCTTGCGAATAAGCTGCAAATCCATGACGTTCCACTGGAAATAATTCATATGGCAGCATTCTCTATACAATTGATCTGCCAAATGCATTAAATAATCGACTTCTTCCTCTGACCGCCCATATTGTCTAGCTAACCTTCTCGCATTACCTTCAAATACATCGTATTTATCAAACGCCTGTTCATCGTTTTTGGAAATCCGATGAATGATTAGTCCTTCACGCAAACCTTTTTTCGTTAACTGAAATGCATTACTTTTTGCCACATCCATTAACACACAAAATACTTCAAGCGCTGGTTCAATAATATCTGCACGGTCTGTTGATAGGCCATCTAATTGCTTTAATTGGTCGAACGACATTCCACCTAGGTAATCACTTAGCTCTGTTAAATCACTTTTTTTCATTTCATATCCGTGAACATTCGCTAATGGGTATTGTTGTTTTTGCTGATGTATTTGTGCAATATTACGCGCACTTCCCCCAATAGCTATGATGGGTAATTCCACACCTTTAATCCATGGTAATGAAAAAAATTGTTCTTTTATAAAAGCATTCAGTTCTCGTTTTTCGCTACTATTAATAATATGTCCCTTAACAAAGCGTTGTTTGAGTGAGACTGTTCCAAAAGGAAAACTATGTGTCCTTTGAAGTTTCTTATCTTTAAATAATGTTATTTCAGTACTTCCTCCACCAATATCAATCGTAACTGCCGATGGAGTCCCCATCGAATAAGCGACAGCGACAAATCCGTAATAAGCCTCTTCTTCTTCAGACAATAATTCAATTTGAATACCTGTACATGCTAACATTCTTTCAATTATACTTTCTCGATTTGTCGCCTGACGTATTGCTGCTGTAGCCGCAGCCTTGACGTCTGTAATTTCAAAGTCATCTAACATTGCTTTAAAGGTCGTTAATGTTTCTGTTAAGATTGCTATCCCCGCCTCGGACATTTCACCTGAAGGCTGGATATACGTACGTAAACGCGCTACCGTTTTGATATTTCCTAATTCGCGTAGACCTTCTTCTGCATCGTAACGATATAGTACAAGTCTTATCGTATTAGAACCAATATCGATAATAGCTGTTTTCAACATGTCCAAATTTTTCACATCCTTCTATGAACAAATAATAATTGTAAGATTCGGTAAATTTAAAATGTATTCTATTGAAGTATTTGTAAATACAATGATTATTAAGCATGCTCACGTTAAATATTTTGTAAGATAAACCGGATATTTTGGCTCATCAGCATCACCTGGGGTTGATTTTCGTTCCGACTGTGCGCTTTCC
>JAVWKG010000095.1:0-11700 GCA_036638655.1 Lysinibacillus sp.
GCTTCGTACGGGGTCTCGTCTGTCTCGCTAATCCCGCAGGAGTCGCCGCCTTTCGTTACATGTGCTTTCATTTTGTAGGTTTCTTTTAAGTCAAGCACATGTTTTGGCAATGAGCCAAATAAATACTTCAAAATAAATAAATTGTTTTTACTACAGATAGTTTAAAGGTGCATTTGACACAGGAAATTGTGTGAAATGCGCTTTTTATTTTCTTTGGGTTTACGTAATGACATTATTACATCTTGCACTGTTATTAAATTATGAGCTATAATTATGACCAAGTATTAATAATTGATAGTAAGAAAGCAGAGGGGTTGCTGTATGAACGCAGGCATTATAGGGGTAGGAAGATATGTACCTGAAAAAGTGATGACTAATTTTGATTTAGAAAAGATCATGGATACGTCTGATGAATGGATTCGTACGCGTACAGGTATAGAGCAACGACACTTTGCTGCTGAAGATCAAGACACTTCAGATTTAGCGGTGTTAGCGGCGAAGGATGCGCTTGATAAAGCAGGAGTCGCAGCAGAAGAAATCGGTTTAATCGTAGTAGCAACTGTTACTCAGGACCAAAATTTTCCGAGTGTAGCTTGTATGGTACAGGAACAAATTGGTGCAAAAAATGCAGCTGCGATGGATGTTGCTGCAGCATGCGCGGGCTTTATATATGGGCTTGTTACGGCGCAACAATTCGTAGAATCGAATGCTTATCGCTATGTATTAGTAGTAGGTGTTGAAAAACTTTCAAAAGTAATTGACTTTGAAGATCGTAATACAGCAGTGTTATTTGGAGATGGTGCAAGCGCAGTACTGATAGGAGAAGTATCAGAGGGGCGCGGTATACTATCTTTCGAGCTTGGGGCAGATGGCACAGGTGGAAAAAATCTTTGTATAACAAAACAACAAACGATTTCTATGAATGGTCGTGAAGTATTTAAATTTGCAGTACGTCAAATGGGTGAATCTGCATTGAATGTATTGGATAAGGCTGGATTGACGAAAGAGGATGTGGACTTTTTGGTGCCGCATCAGGCGAATGTTCGTATTATGGAATCGGCGCGAGAACGTTTAGCATTACCACCAGAAAAAATGTCTCAAACGATTCACAAATATGGCAATACATCTGCAGCTTCTATTGGTATTTCTTTGGCGGAGGAGCTAGAGGCGGGTAAAATAAAAGATGATGATTTATTAGTACTTGTTGGATTTGGTGGTGGCCTAACTTGGGGTGCAGTTGCCTTAAGATGGGGAAAATAAAAAATAATACAATTGCTTGAGGGGAGTAGGACAATGAGTAAACGTAGAGTAGTTATTACAGGAATTGGCGCAGTAACACCATTAGGTAACAGTATTGAAGAAACTTGGGCAGGCATAAAAGAGGGAAAGTCTGGTGTAGGTCCACTAACGCGTTTAGATAAAGACCAATTTGCAGCAAAAATTGCAGCAGAAGTAAAAGATTTTGATATTGAAAAATATATTGAGCGAAAAGAAGCACGTAAAATGGACCGCTTCACGCATTATGCGCTTGCCGCTTCAATTATGGCGATGGAAGATGCACAACTTAAAATTGATGAAGAGTTGGCACCACGTGCAGGTGTATGGATTGGCTCAGGAATTGGCGGAATGGAAACATATGAGCAACAATTTCTAACATTCCAAGAGCGCGGAGCAAGACGTGTAAGTCCGTTCTTCGTCCCAATGATGATTCCTGATATGGCTTCTGGTCAAGTTTCGATTCACTTTGGTGCAAAAGGTATCAATTCATGTTCCGTAACGGCATGTGCTTCAGGAACGAATTCTATCGGTGATGCGTTTAAAGTAATTGAGCGTGGTGATGCGGACGTGATGATTTCAGGCGGAGCAGAATCACCAATCGTGACAATGGCGGTAGCGGGATTCTGTGCAAATACGGCACTATCATTAAATACTGACCCTACAACTGCTTCACGTCCATTCGATAAAAATCGCGACGGTTTTATTATCGGAGAAGGCGCTGGGATTGTTATTTTAGAAGAATATGAACACGCAAAAGCGCGTGGCGCAAAAATTTATGCCGAAGTACTTGGTTACGGTGCAACAGGAGATGCGCATCATATTACGGCACCAGCACCTGAAGGAGAAGGAGCAGCACGTGCGATGAAGCAAGCATTAGCTGATGGAGGTGTTGAGCCATCACAAGTTGGTTACATTAACGCACATGGTACGAGTACGCCATATAATGATTTGTTTGAAACACTTGCTGTGAAGTCGGTATTTGGCGAGCATGCTTATAAGTTAGCGATGAGTTCAACAAAATCAATGACAGGTCATTTACTTGGTGCAGCTGGAGGGGTAGAGGCAATCTTTACGGCGCTAGCATTAAAAGAAGGTATTTTACCTCCAACAATGAACTTAACAGAGCCAGACCCAGAATGTGATTTAGATTATGTAGCAAACGAAGCGCGTGAAGCAAACATTGAATATGCAATGAGTAACTCACTTGGCTTTGGTGGACATAATGCAAGCCTATTACTAAAAAAATGTGATTAAAAAAATAACGTCAGCCACTATTTATTTGTGACTGACGTCTTTTTTTGTCCATTTTAGAATAGAAGTTAGTATAAAGAAATCGAAAGGATGGTGCTATTTTGTTCCGATTATTTTTGTTTTTATTGAGCTACGGGCTAATAATACTTTCTATTAGTAATTTAATATTATATTTAAATTATCGTACACTCGGCTATTCTTGGGCTGTTGTCATGAAATTTATAGTGAGCACATCCGAATTTTATATTGGCATTGTAGCGTGCATTGTCCTATTTAGTGTCATGCTAAGTTTTGGAACAGAGCGTACAAATTAGGCTTTTAAATAGGGTGAAAACGTCACGGTATAAGATGTCCCTAATGCATCGGCTACTTTTGTTGCAAGCCGCTCCCCTTGTTCATCATGAGCTATTGCGAGAGCTTCACGACCTTCGATTACTTTATTTGTATCAAAATCATGCCACTCGCCAAAGGCACACATCCAATTAGTGAGCTCATCCATCAAATCATCGTTAAATGGTAAATCGGCTAAATCTAAATTGGCTAGGCAATGACCACACCAGAGAGGATCGGCACCGAAGTCTCCTTGTAGAAAGAGCGTTTGTACAGGCTTTTTACATATTTCACAGAGCATAATTGTCTCCTTTTAGCGGCGTGAACGGCCTAAGCCCATCGCATCTTCCATACGTTTTATTGTTGCATTTGCGATGGCATTTGCTTTTTCTGCACCCGCATCTAAAATATTATCTAGCTCGGAAGACTCGACTAAATTATAAAATTTCTCTTGGATAGGCATTAAATGTTCGATAACAGCTGTAGCAACACCTTGCTTGAATCCGCCATAGCCTGTTCCTTCGTATTTCTTCACTAAATCATCAATAGCTAATCCAGAAATAGCAGATTCAATTGTTAGTAAATTAGAAACACCTGGTTTGTTTTCTACATCAAATGCTACGATTCCGTCTGAGTCTGTAACAGCAGATTTGATTTTCTTCTCAATATCTTTTGCAGAATCTAAAAGTTTAATCGTTGCTTTTGTATTTGTATCTGATTTACTCATTTTTCTTGTAGGGTCTTGCAGTGATTTAATACGTGCGCCTGCTTTAGGTAGCTGGATTTCCGGAATTGTTAATACTTCTCCGTATCGTTTATTGAAGCGCTCAGCAAGATCGCGTGTTAGCTCGATATGTTGCTTTTGATCATCACCAACAGGTACGATATTTGTATTGTATAAAAGAATATCAGCTGCCATTAGTGGAGGATAAGTTAATAGTGCTGCTGAGACACTTTCTTTCCCCTCAGATTTATCTTTAAATTGCGTCATACGTTCTAAATCCCCAATAGAAGCGACACATTGTAAAATCCAACCAGCTTGTGCATGTGCAGGTACTTCAGATTGAATGAAAAGCGTTGATTTATTAGGGTCAATTCCTGTAGCGATATAAGTAGCGGCAAGGTTACGAATGCTTTGACGCAATTCCTTAGGATCTTGGGCCACTGTAATGGCATGTTGGTCGACGATGCAGTAAATTGCATTACCTGCGTCTTGTAGTGCAGGGAATTGTTTAAAGGCACCTAAATAATTTCCTAAAGTTACGATACCTGTGGGCTGTACGCCTGAAAAAATTGTTGTCATGTTGTTCCTCCTCAGTAATAAAAGCAAAATAACTCGCTGTAAATAAAAAAACATCATGCGTCTTCATTAGCTATTACTAATGAAGGGACGAATGATGTTATATCCGTGGTACCACCCAACTTGTCGATTACTCAACCTCTCAACTTCGTAACGTGAAGGGACGAACTTAGCTACTAGGCATGCTTTTCACAAAGTCAACTCGGAAGTCCATTCCTTTTGAAGTATGGTCTGTTTGCACCAAGTACAGACTCTCTAAGGCATACAAAACAAAAGTACTACTCTTCGTCATTGTTTTTCAATTATTTGCAGAAATTATAATATAAAAGTAATTTTTTTGCAAGCTTTACAAAGGTCAGACTTTAGACCGTTTATTTTACTTGAAATTAAATATATGCTATACATAATAGTTGATTTTGAAAATTTTTATTATATAAATCAGTCCTATAAATTGAAAACACTTCATATTATTCTCGTTTATTGAACTTTAATTGAGAAAAAAATTTTGAAAATAAATGTTTAATATCGATTGAAATTGGGAATATTACAATTAGTTCGTTTTTATCACAATATAAATTAGGTGAATGCAGAAATCTATGGGTGTTTCATAATTATTTGTCAAATAATTTCACTTTTTTTGTTCGGAGCTATATTCAAGTACCGAAGAATATTGTATAATGAAGATGCGAATTTACATTAAATTAATTCTAAATTAAGAATCCTATTTATAGATAATTATTTCACTGGAAAGGATGTGTAATTATGTTAGTAACTTTATTTACATCACCAAGCTGTACTTCATGCCGAAAAGCAAAAGCGTGGTTAGAGGAACATGAGATTCCATATACAGAACGAAATATTTTTTCTGAACCATTAAGTATTAGTGAAATTAAAGAAATTTTACGTATGACGGAAGATGGAACGGACGAAATTATTTCTACTCGGTCGAAAATATTCCAAAAATTAAATGTAGATGTTGAAAGCTTGCCATTACAAAGATTGTACGAGCTTATTCAAGAATATCCAGGGTTGTTACGTCGACCAATTATTCTAGATGAAAAACGTTTGCAAGTTGGATATAATGAGGACGAAATTCGCCGATTTTTACCACGTAAAGTGCGAGCGTATCAATTACAAGAAGCACAACGTATGGTGAATTAATTAGTAACTGAATGAAAACTCAACCTAGATGTTACAATGGCCACCGAGCATATTGTGACATCTAATTTTTTATTGGGAAATAATAATTCATATGCTGCCAGGAAAGAATAGGTCTTTTGTGTTGAAATGTATTTAAAAAGTGATGAATTCTGATTTGATATTGCTCGGTTTAGTCATATGTACGAAAAAAGTAAAATAAAATGAATGAGTAAGACTTGATTTAATGCTAATAGTCTACTACAATTTCAATATTCAAATATCTTTCATTAAACAGTGTATATCCTTTTCATTTTATGAAAGAACAGCATACAATAGAAATAGAGACGAAAGTGTGAACTTATTTGCACGGAGGCTCAGCTTATTTTGTTGTAGTGTGTTCAAAGGTTGAAAAACGAGAATGGTATTTGGGGTTAAAAATAATTATTCATAGCATACTATTCAAGATTATAGGTTTTTCGACAAATGACAGTGAAGGGAGATGAGGTCTAATGGATATCGAACGCGTAAACGAAAATACCCTTAAACTTTTTATAACTTATAATGATATAGAGGACCGTGGCTACAGTCGCGAAGAAATATGGTATAATCGAGCAAAAGGCGAACAACTGTTTTGGGATATGATTGATGAAGTAAATACAGATGATTATTTTGATGTGGAAGGTCCAATTTGGATTCATATAAATGCATCAGATGTAGGATTAGAAATTGTTGTAACGCGCGCTCACATTTTAAAAGATGGAGAATCATTAGATGATCATTCACAATTTAGTGAACACCGAGAAATGTTTGCCCCTTTTGATGAAGTTGGTGAAGAATTACTTAACCATTTGAGTCAGTTTGGAGATATTGATGAATCAGAATTATTAGCAGATACAGACATCTTTGTTTATAAATTTAAAGATATTGATGAGCTAATCCCCGTTGCAAAACGAATGACAGATGATACAGTGGATTCCTCATTATTCAAATATGAAAACTATTACTACCTAGTTGTGGATTATGGTTACGTAGATGAAGAAGTGAATCGATATGATAAAAATGCAGTTATTCGAGAATTTTTAACACCATCGAATTTCACAATTCATCGTTTAGAGGAGTACGGCGAGCTAATCATGGAAAATGATTGCTTTGCAACAGTTCGACAGTACTTTATTTAACACGATTCAGCCTTGCTTCAACGTCAAAAGTTAATTGAAGCTGTTGAAACGAAAATACAATAATAAAACCTCTGCAGTTCAAATTGCAGGGGTTTTTTTGTTGTAATTTTTTAAAAGAAAGATAAGTTTTTTTACAAGTGTCTTTACGGCCTCGTGACTTTCCAATCCAGGCGGACACGTTTCGCAAAGCACGGCTCCAATCTCCTCAGACCAACATCCTATTTTATCTTATATGTGCAATTAAATGATTGTCGAATAACACATCGAAATAGAAGTTTGGAGGATTTACCTCTAATTGTTTGCCGAATAGTAGGTGAGTTTTTACAATAAGGAAAAGGGGGGAGCGGTGATGTTGGTAGCTAATACAGAAAAAGGAGAGCAATTTATATGTGCACCTCGATTTTCAAGGGAGAAACTTTCAAATATAAGGCAGCATACTGAATTTTATTGTCCACAATGTAAGGAACGAGTGACAATGAAAATTGGCTATGTGATGATACCGCACTTTGCTCATGAAGCGAATGCGGCATGTAATCGGTTATTTTCAGAAGGGGAATCACAAGAGCATCTGCTTGGGAAGAGTCAATTATTTGATTATTTTCAACGAGTGGTTGAGCAAGTTGAATTAGAGCCGTATATAAAAAGTATTGCGCAAAGACCAGATTTACTTATTACTAATAAGAATAAACAATATGCTATTGAATTTCAGTGTAGCTCTATCGCGATTGAAAAATTACTAATGCGTTCAGATGGCTATAGAGAGGCGGAAATTGAGCCTATTTGGTTATTTAAAACGCCGACTAAAAAAATTGATGCCGGAAAAGTAATTCAAAAGATAACACTGTCCCCATTATTACAACAGGCAATAGTGCAACAACGAAAATATAGACCGTATTTAATAACGTATAATGCTTCAAAACAACAATTTGTCTACTTTTCAAATTTACTGCTAGTTCAAGGACGAACATATTTAACGAAAGTTCAAGTCCTTCCCCTAATGAAACAACGATTCCCATTTTATTTACCTCAAACTTTGACTAAAGATGAGTTTTATCTCTATTGGCAATTATATAAGAAAAGTCGGGAACAGTTTGTGCTGGCAAAATTATTAAGAGGTCAAAGAGGAGTACAAGACCCATTTTTAAAAAGCTGTTACGATATGCGTATACCCGTGCAAAAAATTCCATATTATATTGGTGTGCCAGTCCGGCACGCTGAGGAAATACCGCTCTTCTCATTAGAATGGCAAGCGATGTTTCATTATTTTTGTATGGAGTTGCAAATCTCTTTGGAAAATTTATGTTTAGGTGATATTCAATTGTTCCTGAAGCAACTACATATTGAAATAACAGCTGATACGGTGGCGGCAATAAAGGCGTATATCTCATTTTTATTAGAGCTTAAAACAGATCAGGTAGAAGAAGTGGGAATTTTAGAAAAACTTTTTGATGATTTATTTGCAATTAATACTGTGAATTGAGAAAATGTGAGAGTAATGGAAACTTGGATACGCTGGAGGGAAACGACATGGGGAATGACAACAATAAAGTTTTAGTGAGAAGTGAAGTGCCAGAGGAGTTAACATGGCGACTAGAAGATATTTTTGAGACCGATAATTTATGGGAGCAAGAATTTAAAGAAGTAAGTGTGCTCGCAGAAAAAGCGGCAAGTTTTGTAGGTACTTTAAAAGCTGGAGCAAATGCTTTACTAGCGGCTTTAACGTATCATGATGAAATTTATTCGCGTGCAATGAAACTATATACTTATGCACATATGCGTTCAGATCAAGATACAGCAAACAATTTTTATCAAAGTATGAATAGCCGTATTCAAACATTGGCTGCTAAAATTTCAGCAGAATTATCATTTTTAACGCCTGAGATTTTATCGTTAAGCGAAGAAACAATAGCGGGCTATTTAGCTGAAAATAAAGAACTGCAAGTGTACGAGCAATCAATAAAAGAAATTACAATGGCGAGACCTCACGTATTGCCTGCCGAGCAAGAGGCACTACTGGCGCAATTATCAGAGGTTACAAGTGCATCATCAGGTACGTTTGGGATGCTGAACAATGCTGATATTGTATTTCCAAAAGTGAAAAATGAAGACGGTGAAGAAGTACAACTCACTCACGGTAATTACGTTAAATTTTTGGAAAGCAAAGATGGACGAGTTCGTGAAGAGGCGTTTAAAGCGATGTATGCAACATACGGTAGCTTTAAAAACACATTTGCATCCACGCTTGCTGGTAATGTGAAAAAGCAAAATGTAAGTGCAAGAATTCGTCACTATAATTCGGCACGCCATTCGGCAATGTCTAATAACTTTATTCCTGAAAGTGTATACGATCAACTTATTGAAACGATTCACAATCATTTACCAGTATTACATCGTTATATTAAACTTCGCAAAAAAGTGTTAGGTGTAGATCAACTGCATATGTGGGACTTGTTCACACCGCTTGTGAAAGAAGTAGAGATGAAGATGCCTTATGATGAAGCAAAAGACATTTTAGTGAAGTCTTTAGCTCCACTTGGAGAAGAGTATCAAAATATTGTGCAACAAGGATTAGACGATCGCTGGGTTGATGTAAAAGAGAACAAGGGGAAACGTAGTGGTGCATATTCATCTGGCACATATGGTACTAACCCTTATGTCTTAATGAATTGGCAAGATAATGTCGATAATTTATTCACATTAGCACATGAATTCGGACATAGTGTGCACAGTTACTATACACGTAAAAATCAGCCGTTCGTATACGGGAACTATTCTATTTTTGTAGCAGAAGTAGCTTCAACATGTAATGAAGAATTATTAAACGATTATTTACTGAAAACGATTGAAGATCCACAACAAAAAATTTACTTATTGAATCATTGGTTAGATGGATTCCGTAGTACAGTATTCCGCCAAACGATGTTTGCAGAGTTTGAGCATAGAATTCATCAAATGGATCAAGATGGTGAAGCATTAACAGCGGAGTGTTTTACAGAAGTGTATTATGAGTTAAATAAACAATATTTCGGTGAAGATATGGTTGTTGATGAAGAAATCGGTTTAGAGTGGGCAAGAATTCCTCACTTCTACTATGATTATTATGTTTATCAATATGCGACAGGTAAATCAGCTGCAACAGCATTAAGTAAACAAATTTTAGAAGAAGGTGCACCTGCTGTAGAACGTTATATTAACAACTTCTTAAAAGCAGGCTGCTCGGATTTCCCAATCGAAGTGTTGAAAGCAGCTGGAGTAGATATGAATGACGCTAGCCCGATTGATGAGGCGTGTAAAGTGTTTGAAGAACGCTTAAATGAACTAGAAAGATTATTGGCGAATAATTAATTGCGTTAAAGGCACTACTTCTCATTAGTGTGGCGCATACTAGAAAAAAAAGGTTGGAGCTGTCCTAAAAGTGAAAATAGTATGCTGAGAGTACATTTCAGCATACTGTTTTTTTGATATACAGGTAAAAATCCGCATAGACTCCTGCGTCTTACTCTGTGTCCTCGGAAAGCGAAGCGGATTTTTAACATATAGAAATCAATTAATTGCACTCCGTAATTATTGTAATCGCTTTCTATTTGACAACTTTGTGAAAGCGAGCCTGCTTCGTTGATTAATTGATTGTTCCATGATAAAGTAATAATCGTGAAATACATCACAAAACAAACATACACCCCTTTGTTTGAACGTGAACATTTCTCCCATCCCCTTTGTGAAAAGAGGCGTCTCTATCTGTCGAGGATAGAGACGCTTCTTTGTTTTTATATATATGAAATTTTAAGTTGTGCATATAAAAAATGGTAACCTAAGTAGCTTTCACAACTAGGTTACCGTAATTGATATAATTTAGTATAATAGCGTTATTTTGCTCGCCATAGTGTAACATCATCCGATTGAATACGTTCAAACTTTTGTTGCAGCATGCGCTTTTTTAACTCTCGTTCAGCTGCTTGTTCAGTCATTGAATAGATGAAGGCAACCTGTGGCGTAGATAGTGTATGAAATCGATTAAAAAGTTCTTCTAATGTAGGTAAAGGCTGACGAATTAAACGTTCGTTCATCATTTCTTGTAAAATATGCTCGTATACTTCATAAGCATAATCACCACTTACTTTTAGTCCCTCATCTTCAATGCGTTCATTGAAAAATACAATGCTCGGTACTTCGTCTACTTCCATCTCACGTTTAATGTATAAATCACATTGGAAGGCGTGAGCTGCCTCTTTTGAACCAAAATCAATCGTGAATTCAGCCATATCGAGCTGTACGTCTTCAGCAATTTTTAATAATGTCGCGTAAGAATTGACGTTTTGAACATTTAACAATACGTATTCTTGAATTTTAGATAAATAACGTGCACCTGCTCGTTTTCCCTGTAGTTCAGCTGCTTTAATAGCAATGGAAGGAAGAACTGGATGTGTAATATCAAGCTCAGCTCCAGTTAAGCATCCTTTTGTACGTTTGCTAAGGCAGTTTAGTGAAGTGAGCTCAGTGCTTAACACGAAGCGCCAAGTGAAATAATGCTCGTATTCGAGTTGCAGTTTACGTATTACAGCATGCATATCATATGCCTTAGGGCAAAGTGGGTCCACGAAAAAATACAATTCTACGGGTTTATTAACTGATGAAATAGTAGGGATTGGCTCAGAAACCATATGGATGTTATTCAAGTTCTGGTCCTCCCTCATCTGTATTTTGTCTATTCACCATATGATGGGCAGTTAAAACTAATCTTTTGTAATAAATCTCGCGAAACTTTCCTTCAAGTCCAACTTCATCCATTGCTTCAGCCATACATTCAAGCCAAGCTTGAGCGCGGTCAGGTGTAATATCGAAGTTCATATGACGCGCACGCATCATTGGATGACCGTGTTCTTCGGAAAATAAGTTAGGCCCACCTAAATACTGGGTTTGGAATTGGATTTGCTTTCGAATTGTTTCCGTTAAGTCCTGTGGGAAAATAGGTATCAATTCTGGATGCTGAGCTACTCTTTTATAGAATGCGTGCATGAGTTCAGAAAGCTTTTCAGCACCAAGCTCCTCATAAGGAACAGTATAGTCTCGACTCATATTCGTGATGCTCCTTTAATTCATAGATAAGTATTACGTAAAAGTAAAATGAGTAAAGTGTTGTACTCAAAGGCTTTCACTTCATCTTATAATTATTTTCACGTACCAAAAAGCTTAGTGGCAAGTACTCTACCTAGCTAGTCAGTG
>JAVWKG010000096.1:0-11578 GCA_036638655.1 Lysinibacillus sp.
TGAAACAAGTGTTTTATCGAGCATTGAGCCTTTAACAGCCATGGTCATTTCCGTTATAGTTTTCGGAACTTCACTTGGCATTTGGCAATTGTCAGGTGTCGTCATAATGCTTCTATGTGTTAGTTGGTTATCCATAGCATCTGAAAAAGCATAATAATACTATCGGGACGGTTCTTGTGTCTAAATTATGTCGTGTATAGAGGGACTTTGTGAAATGATAGCAAAGAAATTTATTTAATATGGGGTCATTTTTAAAATATATACTTGACCCAAAAGAAATCTACAAAATGTAAGCACATGTAACGAAAGGCGGCGACTCCTGCGGGATTAGCGAGACAGACGAGACCCCGGACGAAGCGTAGCGTAGGAGGAGGCTCGTCGCTCGCCCCGCGGAAAGCGTCCGCCTGTAGTGGAATGTGCTGTCAAGCGCAGATTATGGTATAGAGTCTTAATAATTGCTCATTAAATTAAGCAGAATGGAGAAGTGAGTATGAATATATCAGTTTTAACGATTTCAATGCCACTAGATGGCGAAACATTAGAAGAGATGTCCGCTTTATGTATGGAAGCTACGGCAGCAGATCAAGTTGTCTATGACTCTATTTTAAATTTACCGATGGCAGGCTCTTTTGAGTCAAAGGGGTTTATGGTGCTTGCGTATGATGACGATGAGGATAAGCTTGTCGGTGCAGCAAGTGCGATTGATTTGATGGGCTTGCATACATATGAGTGGTCATTAGTAGTCAACCCTACTTATCGTCAGCTAGGTATTGGTGTTGCATTAGCAGATGTATTGCAGGAAGGGCTCGTGCAACGAGGAGCAGAAGGGCAGCTAGCGCTAGTTGTAGAAGGAGCACCGGTGGGGAGAGAGTTTATAGAAAAGCGTTCTTTTGCGTATAGTTTTTCTGAAGCAACATTGTATATGGTAGCTGGGGCTATAGAAAGTAACCCTACAATAACAATACAAGCGTATGAAGGTGAACAAGCGGCATTAGTAGAAATTTATTGTGCGGCATTTGGTGATTTGCCAGAGGAGGCAGAAGAATTGATTGCCTTTAATACATTAGAAACAGAACGTAAGCTATGGGTTGCTAGAAAGAATGGTGAATTAGTAGGCACTGTGACAACTTCAGTAGAGGACAATGCGCAGTGGATCACGGCTTTAGCTGTTCACCCAAATGTAGAAAGACAAGGAGTAGGTAGTGCACTGTTAGCATTTGTGAAAAACTATGCCTATGAAACTGGAGCGAAAAATGTACTCCTAGATGTTGAAATAGAAAATAATAAGGCGCTAACTGTATATGAAAAGGCAGGCTTTGTAAAATCACAGCAAATTGATTACTTTGCGAAAATATAAGCAAGGGTGCTAAACTTTCCAATTACTTAATAAACTACTATTAAGAATGAGGAAAGGGCGTGAGGAATTTGCGCATCCCTGCATTGCCAAAGAAAAATTCAACGAACGAAAAAAATGCACCGGAATCGAAATGGAGAAAAATCATTGCACGATTATGGAAGCAAAAGTTTTACCGCTTACCTCCACGTCAATGATGAGACAATCCTATAATAAAACGACCCGCTCACTAGATAAAAAGGTGAGCGGGTCGTTTTATTATTTAGAAAGTAAAAAGGCTGCTTTCGATGGTCCTATTAAGTATAGTTCATGCATTGCACGCGTGAGAGCAACGTATAAAAGCTTACGGTCAACTGTCGTATCGAAAAAAGGGGTTTCAAAAGCTGCCACAATAACAGCATCAAATTCTAACCCTTTTGCCAAATGGCTAGGTACGACAAGTAAAGCTTGCTGATTGATAGAAGCGTCTTCTGTTAGTAATTGTGCGGTTGCTCCACTTTTTATAAGCTTTGCGTGGAACGAAATCGCTTCCTCAGTTGTCTTACAAATGAAAGCTATAGATTGATGTCCACGGCTGCGTATTTCCCCGAAAACCTCACTAATTTTATCGGCATCAAAAGTATCTGCTTGTATAAATGTTGGTGCTTCACCATGTCGTACTACAGGTTCAACAAGTGGTAACTGTTCACCCATTTGCGATAGGATTTCATTAGCTACAGCCATTATTTCAATTGTTGTACGATAGCTTTTTTGTAAAGTACGGAAGCTTGCGCGAGGGAAAAGATCCTTCACTGGCTCCCATGCAGTTAGCGAGCGATAGCTATGAATCCCTTGGGCTAAATCGCCAACCATTGTAAACATATCCGTTTCTAGTCCAGCTTGAAGCGCAGCTAGTTGGAATAAGCTATAATCTTGCACTTCATCGATAAAGACAACACGCATTTTCCATTCATCAGATATGCCTTTAAAATGTGCATGTAAATAATACAAGGCGGCCAAGTCTTCCAGAGCCCATTGTTCTTTGATATGGGCGTTTATAAATTGTTCTTGTTGGGTAGGGTGCCATTCTGGTGCTAATTTTTCTAGTAATAGGGTGTCTGTTAAAAACTTGCGATAGAGTGACTTGATATTGTATTTCGAGAAGCGGCGCATATATGCAGTGGCAGTCGTCTTCGTTTCCTCTACTATGGCAGGAATTCTTGCGTCCCGTTCATCGATATACTTCGTAACGATGCGACGGCGGTTTTCATCATTTCGAATGCCGTTTAATGCTTTACCTAAAGCTTCGTCGTATTTAGCATTTAATAAATGCAGCACAGCTTGCTTTTTTTGCCGTACATGACTTGCGAGTACTTTCTTTATATGTGCTAATCGTTTTTCGATAGGCATATAAGAATATTCGTAGAGGAATAGCTTTTGTAAATGGGCAGCTCGCATAATTAAATATTTTTCGATATAAACATCTTCAAATTGAGAAGCAATTTCTTGCTCTATTTTTCTAATATAGCGATCCATTATATCGCGATAAAACAAAGAACCCTTTGCCTCAGAAATCCACGTAGCTTCCGTTTGCATCCGACCAGCAACAATGGATTCTAATTGTTCATTTGAATTGCGCAATTTTAATTTTAGTTTCAATGCGTTCATGACGTATTCTGAAAAAGTTGTTTGACATATTCGCTCTACGCCAAGCTCGGGTAAAACATCCCCAATATAATCGATAAATAATTTATTCGGCGCTAAAATCATTAATTGCTCGGGATTGAAATGCTCACCTAATGTATATAGGAAATAGGAAATTCTGTGCAGGGCAATCGTCGTTTTTCCACTACCTGCTGCACCCTGTACAATAATAGGCTGACGTAAATGGGCTCGAATAATCTCATTTTGCTCCTTTTGAATAGTAGAAACAATTTCGGTTAAACGGACATCTGCTTTTCCTGCGAGTGCCTCTTGCAAAAGCTCGTCATTTGTTGTGAGGTCGATATCACGAAGACTTATCAGTTCTCCGTCTTCAATTTTATACTGACGCTTTGCGAATAAATGTCCCTCATGTGTTTCTCCACGCACATCATACTCCATTTCGCCAAGACGTCCATCATAGTAAACATTTGCAACGGGAGAACGCCAATCAACGATGATTGGTTCATTTGTTTCTCGATGGAATAAGGATGTTTTCCCAATGTATAAAAGTTCCTTTGCTTCACCTGTTTTTTGAAAATCAATGCGGGCGAAGTAAGGCTTTTTCTTTACAGCCTCTAAGCCCTCTTTTTGAGAGCGAGCCATTTCGAAAAAACGAGCGTTTGTTAATATATTTAAATAGCTTAAACTTGAATCTAAGTATTCTAAATCTGCCATCGATTTTCGTATATTATCTTGTGCAGACTTCAAATCGGTCTGGGATTCATTTAATATTTGTTGCATGTAAGTTTTTGTATAGGTAAGTCGTTGTTGCTCCTCAAGAAAATCCGGATGTTGATCTGTCATGAACAGCCCCTCCAAAAGTAGATAAATGAAAATCGTACAAATAATAAATCTTCATACTACTATACAGAATACATAGCGCCAAGTGAAAGTATTTATCCTGAGTATGAAAATATAAAAAGTACATCCGTGCATGCAAAATGGCATGAGTGGATGTACTTTTTTACCATTTAGCTATATGTTCTTCGATACAGCCTAGCATTTGTTGAATAATAAGTGTTTCCCCAGATTCTAGTAAAATTTTACCGTCATAATAGCCGAACATCTGGTGAACTTCTGATTTTATAAGACCTGCATTCAATTTAGCAATGCGTTCGAAAAATGGAGAAAATGTTAGCTGGACTTGGTTTGAAAACTTTGAGTTTACATGCCAAGGCTTCATAAAATTATCACGATCATAAGTGAATAAAACGTCTTCGTGGATTTTCGTCATTTTGCCATCTACGAAAACGGCATTTTCTGTCATGCCTGTCCCATCAGTCCATTGCCCCCCGAGGTTTAAACCGATTCGTTTACCGCGCATTCTTTGAGAGGCCATGCCCCAATTCCAAGTAGCTTCCCGAGGCCAAATACCTCGACCGTAATCTAATACAGCAAAATTATCCTCCGGTGTAAATATATATCGTCGGTCGCCAATAGAAACGAAGCCAGAAGTAGGGAGCGTGTGATGCTTACCTGTAAACTGGAATATTTTTCGGTTTTTAGGGATTACAACATTCAAGGAATCGTCGTCTAGAGGATGCTGAATATTGAGCTTAGCATGTAAAGTAGCATCATCGAAATTCGGTATCTTTACATGTAATTGTGTTTCATTTTGAGCATAAATCATATGGATTGTCATTTCATTACTATCGATTGTTACTGTTTCTAAAACCTGTGTTGGCATTTTTAGTTTTCCGCCAAGTGGTATTGTTATTGTTTTTTCAAAATAGCGCTGTGTTTCATATTCAAGGAAATAAACGAAGCAAACAGCAGCGTAATCTAAATGGCTAATCGTTGCGGAAAATAAAATTTCATCGCCATAAACACACCAATAATTCCATTTCTTTTTGCGCATCAAATGCCCAGTTAAGTTACTGTTAATAAGTGGCTTACGAGCAAATCCGATAGCAGCAGGATTCAAGTTTCCCTTTTTATCGCATAAAAGTGTTGGTTGCACAATTTCTTTTTCAGCATGCTGCTTCAATGTCAACATCCCTTCCTATTTACACCATTGCCTCTATTGTAACAAAAATTATCTTACAATTGGCATTATTGCCCTGAAATATTACGCTATAGTTTCTTGTGTGTGAAGAAGTTAGCACTAATAGAAAAACAATGAACAACATAAGCTGAGTTATAAGGAGGAGATTATGACAAGGCAATATAATCGAGTAGCTGCAGTGAATTATGCACGCTTATGGTGGAATCGGGCTAATCCGGTGTTTCCTTTTTTTAGTGTGGATTGTACGAATTTTATATCACAATGCTTACTTGCGGGAGGGGCACCGATGCGTGGTGTGCCAAATCGTGAAAAAGGATGGTGGATACAAGGCGGGAATTGGAGCTTTAGCTGGTCGGTTGCGCATTCTCTTAGATGGTATTTGCAAGGTTCTACAACGGGGCTAAAAGGGCGAAGAGTACAAAATGCGAGTGACTTAGAAATTGGCGATGTCATTTTCTATGATTTTCAAGGGGATGGAAGAATCGATCATTCTGTCATAGTAACGAGTGTTCAAGATGGCGTGCCGTACGTGCATGCCCATACGTCTGATAGCGAAAATAGACATTATCTATATGAAGATTCAACAGCATACACACCGAGTATGACATATTATTTTTATCATATTGATGATGATTTTTCTTAAGCATTCTTTGTATGATTACACTGTGTTTTGTGATAATGTTGAACGTAGCAATAGAGCACTAGTGTATTAAAGGAGAGACGACGAATGAATGAGCAATCTTTAACAGTAAAAGAAGCAATAGTACAACGACGTTCGATAAAGAAATTTAATGGGCAACCTGTAGACCGTGAAGATTTCCTAGCGGTAATTGATGATGCTGTTTGGGCACCAAATCACGGAAATCGCGAACCTTGGCGCTTAGTCGTAGCTTGTGGTAAAGAGCTATTTTCATTGCATGATTTGTTGAGGGATTTAACATTGCCGAAGTGGCAGGAGCTTTCAGATGAAGAATTAGCAAAACAAATGGCGAAATTCACAACGCCGGGAGGTTACGCGTTTGTAATCGTACCAGAAGATCCACGTCAAAAAGAGCGTCTTGAAGATTACGCAGCTGCAAGTATATTTATTCAAAACATCCAATTACTAGCTTGGGATAAAGGAATCGGTTCATGTTGGAAAACACCAGGATTTTTAGATAATCCGAAGTTCCGTGAAGCGTTAAAGGTTCAGCCAGGTGAACGAGTAATTTCTATGCTACAAGTAGGCTATTTCGATGAAACGCCTAAGGGGAAAGAGCGAAAAAAGTCAGCGGATATTGTGACGATTTTCGGCGAATAAATTAATAGAAATGCCCCTACTCTTACTTAAGTTAGGAGTAGGGGCATTTTCTAGTTAATCTGTTTTTTTATCAAATGTCATTCGTGTATTTCGGCTACTTCATATAAGTAGTCTGCTAGGACGCGTAATCCTTTGTCGAAGTTTTCTAAGTGGAAGTGTTCGTTTGGTGCATGGAAGTTTTCGCTAGATAAGCCGAAGCCCATGAGCACAACGGGTAATGCTAGGATTTCATCGAATGCTGCTACGATTGGGATTGAACCACCACCGCGAATGTATGCTGTTGGAACATTGTATACTTTTTCATAAGAGCGACCAGCAGCTTGGATAAGTGGGTGGTCAAAAGGTGTTAAAAATGGACGCCCTTTATCAAATTCAGAGATGGTTACTTCTACGCCAATTGGTTTATGTTTTTCAATATGTGTACGTAGGAGTGCAACGATTTCATCGGGCTCTTGGTTTGGTACTAATCGACATGTGATTTTTGCACCAGCTTCAGCAGGGAGAACAGTTTTAATGCCTTCACCAGAGAAGCCGCCAAAGACGCCGTTTACTTCTAATGTAGGACGGGCCCAAGTTTGTTCTAAATAAGAATAGCCAGCCTCGCCAAATAATTCTTTTACACCGACCTCTTCCTTAATATCCTCTTCATTAAAGCCTAATGCTTTGTAAGCATCGCGTTCTTCTATTGTTAAAGGTAGCACTTTATCGTAAAAACCTTCTACTTGAATTGTACCGTGTTCATCGCGGAAGGAAGCTAAAATTTCAGCTAGTGCATGAATAGCATTTTGCACGCCACCTCCATATAGTCCCGAGTGAAGATCACCTTTAGCACCTCGTATATCGATTTGAACACCAGTCAATCCACGTAACCCGTAACATACAGCGGGTTTCCCAGGAGCATAAAGGCCAGTATCTGATATTAAAATTAAATCCGCAGCTAATTTTCTCTTCTGTTCTTCCACGAAAGCAGGCAAGTTAGGACTACCTATTTCTTCTTCGCCTTCAAAAATAAATTTTACATTGACTGGTAATGTGCCAGTCGTTGCAAATAAAGCTTCTATTGTTTTTAAGTGCATGAAAATTTGCCCTTTGTCATCGCTAGCTCCTCGCGCAAATAATTTGTTGTCACGAATTGTAGGAGTGAAGGGCTCGCTTTCCCAAAGATGTAGTGGGTCAACAGGTTGAACATCATAATGACCATAAAAAAGAATAGTTGGCTGACCTTTTGCGTGCAACCAATCAGCATAAACAACAGGGTGTCCAGCAGTTTGGTTAATAGAAATATTTTCTAAGTTTAGATTTTGGAAAGCATCTGCGACCCATTGTGCAGCAGCTTGCATATCCCCTTTGTGCTCAGACAATGAGCTAATACTTGGAATACGCAAAAACTCATTCAACTCATTTAAATGTGCCTCGCGATGTTCGGTGAAATACGTGTCAATTGCCTTTAAATCCGCCATGTGAATACCACTCCTTCTAAATTTTAGGTAATAGAAATAGTATAGCATACCGACGAATGCCTACAGTACTCTGTACAGTTGGGCTGCATGGATTTGAAATGTAGAATTTCTAATATTACAAGTAGGAACTTCTTAGCTTACATCATTGTAATGAAATTGAAAGCCAATCCGATAGAGTGTAAGCCACCAATTTGAGAAGATGTGTATAGAAGCAAGACAGGAAGCGGAGGAAAAGACAATGAATGAAAAATTAGAAGGCGTATATGAAGAATTTAATCGTTACATTTATCACTTATGTTTAAAGCTAACACGTAATAGTGTGGAAGCCGAAGATTTAATGCAAGAAGTATGGGTAAAAGTTGTACGCTACGAAAACAATGTAGCAGAAGTTGAGCATATTAAAGCTTGGTTAACGACAATTACGATGAACACTTTCCGTGATCGTTATCGTAAAAAAGTTCGTCGTGGTAAGTACATGATGAACCAACCTGAAACATTAGACGTTCCGATTTTAGATTTGGTTCCCAATAATGAAATTTCTACTGAGGAAAAAATTGAAAAAGACGTAATTACACAGGTTGTGCAAGAAAAAATGGGGCAGCTAGACACGATTTATCAAAAAACACTTTGGTATTTCTACATCGACCAGTATTCACTTGTTGAAATTTCAAACATTATGAAAGTGTCGATTGGTACTGTGAAATCACGCCTGTTCCGAGCAAAAGCGCGTTTAAAGGAAATGTTAGTATCGGATGCTTCGATTGCAGAAGTCGTATTACCAGCGTAAAAGTTGAATGAATTATCGATTCAACAAGAATAACTTAATGACGCATAGAAGTATTCGTTTCGATAATGAGTATATGCAGGGAGAAAACAGATTCTGTTTCTTCCTGTTTTTTTGTTGGGAAAATTACAATTTTTTACTTGTGGGTAACCTAGGGCATTGTTGCCGTCTAGGAAACCGCGCTAACATCCTCGAGGTCGTGGCCTGCTCTAGTTGGTGTTGTCGAAAAGAGTGTCAAATGTGTAATATGAGACCTGGATGTGGATAAAACGTGTTTTGTGCGTGATAAAAGTAATTTCCTGCGTGATAAACTTCGATTCGAACCGGATAAAAACTTTCATTTAATAACTTATAGCTTAGATTGAAGGATATTAGTTATTGAGTGGAGAATATAGATTTTGAAAGAAGTATATACGAGATGATGTAATGAAGGAGAAGACAATATGGATACTTTTAATGACGTATATAAATTGGTCGAGATTGACGAGTTTGAAAAAGCGAAAGTCATTTTAAACGAGAATTCTAGATTGGCTTTTAATAAAGATGAATATGGCTTTAATCTACTACATGCTGCTGTAATGACTGAAAATACAGAACTTGTTAAATATCTTGTTGACCTAGGTGTCGATGTAAATTCAACAAATGATGAGGGCATTTCTCCGTTACATATAGTACTTTACCCAGAAGTAGCAGAATGTTTATTAGAACAGGGGGCATTAATAAATCTTACTACAAATGATGGAAATACTCCTTTGCATACGCAAGCTTCAGATGGTGAGGAAAGAATTGATATTATTAAATTACTTTTAAAAAGAGGAGCTAACTCAAAAATTAAAAATACTTTTGGAAAAATGGCTTTGGATATAGCTAAAAATAGAAACGAAAAAATTATAATTGAGGAATTATTAAAAAATGACTGAATTTCACTAGTGTTGAATAATTAATTTCGGGAAATTCAAGTTGCTATTTTTGACAGTTAGAAGCCAAGAAGAAACACTTCCTATGTTAAATATAGTAATTTTGCTAGTCGTAGATGGAGGGATATAGTGTGAGAAAATTGCTTGTCATTATAATTTTATTGATTGCTAGTGGCTGTTCATCTTCTGAGGATACTTTAGAAACTCCGAAGGCTAATTATTCAAGTACTACAATTTCCGGTTATGTAACTGCTGTAGATGATGGAGAATTTTTAGCAGTGGATCATCAACCAAAGTACAAAGCAGAAAGAGAAGGGGGACTTATTGATGCTTATTGGTTTTCTTCAAAAGAGAAAGTTGAAGGCGTGGAGGTAGGAGATTATGTCCATGCATGGGGCTCAGCCGAATTTTTATCTTACCCTGGACGAACGGGTTTAACAAACATCATAATAGAAGAACAAGATGAGAAAAAAACGGATTTAACAATAAAACAAGTAATCCAGCAAGCTATTGGTGAACTGCAAAGTGTCACAGGAGAGCGATATTACCCACCGATTTTGGCGGGAATTCACTATGAACAACAGAAGGATAATTGGATAGTCTATTTTCAAAATAAAAATAAAAATAAAAATGAATCCGATATTAAAATACAAATAAAAGATGCTTGATCGTAATATCGTTTTGTCAGCTGGAAAGCACAGCATCACGCACGAAAAGTAAGACGCAACAACCCTCGCTACGAGTGGGTTGTTGCGTCTTACTTTTGCTCTTTTAAAGAGATTAATAGAGGCTACTCGGGCTTGTTCATGTCCGCATCGACTAAGCATTTTGCAAAAATATTGCGTAGTGTTTGTAGTTCGTCATTGGATAACATGCCGAACATATTGTCGATAATGCCATTCACCTGTTTACGTGATTGTTCTAAAATCTGCTCGCCGGCAGAGGTGATAATGATTTGCGAAACGCGGCGATCTGTAGAATTTTGCGTTTTCTCTATGAATCCTGCATTAATGAGCTTTGTTGTTAAAACTGTTACGCCGCCTGTTGTTATCTTGAGGCGCTCAGCAATGGCAGAAGGGCGTTTTGGTCCTTCATTTGATAAGAAATCTAGTATTAAAATATGGGATTTTGAAAAGCCGAGTGCATTGTGTGTGTTCCACTCGTTTGCCCATTTTCGTTCAATTGAAGATACAACTTCAAATAACGAGGAAATGGTCTCTCTTTTTTTCTCATCCATATATGTCATCTCCAAAAAAATGTTTTAGCTTTCTAGTGCATGCTGCTGCATAGCATTCAATTCGTATGCACGTACTTTACGTGGGATAAAACGGCGAATATCCATTTCATTGTAGCCAACTTGAATGCGCTTGTCATCAATTAGAATTGGGCTACGTAACATGCGTGGATGTGCTTGAATAATCGCATAAAGTTCTTGAATTGATAGTTGGTCAATATCAATGTTTAAGTTTTTAAAGTCATTTGAATTCGTTGCAATTACTTCATCTGTACCATCTTCTGTCATGCTTAAAATCGCTTTAAATTCAGCTAAGCTTAGCAATTGAGATGTAATACGCTTTTCTGTAAACGGGATATTATTTTCCTTTAACCATTTTAACGCTTTTCTGGATGAAGAACAGCTTGCTTGTGAGTAAATCATTACTGTCATTCTTCATTCCTCGCTTTCTTTTAAGTTTTATTTTACGAAAAGCTTATTTGCAAGGTAATTTATTTATACATATATCTTACTAGTAAGATATATGTAAGTCAACACCTTCTATAGTTTATGCCTCAGCATAATTATTGATGATACTTTGCTTTTCTTATTCTTAATAACATATACGAATGGGTTTTAAAAAAGTTTCTACTTTTTCCCTTACAATGGTGTAAGGAACCGGTAGATAGTTGTTTTTGTTGAAATGAGGGGGATTTTTAAAAGAGTAAGGAAGTATAGTTTTTTACAAGAGACCTTATGACCCCGTGACTTTCCGTTCCAGGCGAACGCTTTTCGCACAGCACGGCTCCAATCTCCTCAGGCCAACACGAAGTTGGTCATGAAGCCGTTGCCACATGGATGT
>JAVWKG010000097.1:0-10740 GCA_036638655.1 Lysinibacillus sp.
ATTGAAATTCGTAATTGATAATTCTTCAAAAGAATTTAACATCCTAAATCCAAGTGGTTTCTATCGTTTTTTAAAAGAACGTCAAGAAGTATCGTTAAGTATAGGCGTAGAAATTGGAGATGGTGTATTTGAATATGTATCAACAAAAGGTTATTACCTAACGGATTGGCAGTCTGACGAAGGGGCACTTACTACTACTTTTACCGCTCGAAATATCTTTGAATTATTCGAAAAGGAGTATGCTCAATCAGTTGTGTCGAATCTTTATGATTTAGCTGAAGACGTTCTAATAAAAGCAGGTGTGCCGAAGTATTTCATCGACCCATCGCTTAAGGATATTTCAACTAATGGCTTCGTTGATAAAGTTACCTATCGTAAAGCGTTACAATGCGTTGGTATTGCCAGCAAAAGTGCCGTTTATCAAGATAGAAGTGGGACAGTTATTATCAAGCCATTTGTTATTTTAGATGAAAGTACATCTTATATTAATTTTGCTGGTATTGATGTGTTTACCGGTATGATCACGCCAACGGTTTATTCAGGGTACGATATGAAAAATATTACTTTTGATAATGTATATAATGAGCCTCAAATAAACTTAGAAAAATTGGTTCAAACACTTATTGTTACTGTGTATTCTAACGGATCAAAGACGGAATATGCCTTTACAAACCCTGGCATTAAAGAAGGTGCAACACTAAAGTGTGACAATCCACTAATAAATTCAGTGGAACTTGCTACGAGCGTGGCTAATTGGGTTATAAGTGAGAGTAATTTAAGAGCCATTTATCAAGTCAATTGGCGACAAAATCCAGCCCTAGAATGTGGTGACATTGTTTTTGTAGAAGATTCATTCGGGGCCCAAAAACAATCTCGTATAACAAAAAATGAATACGAATTTGCAGGATATTTAAGCGGCAAAACAGAAACAAAAGGCGGTGTTTAAATGTGGATTACGCCTAAGTTGGATTGGACTTCAAGTGACTTTTACAATTTTGAGGACTTAAATCGAGTGGAAAATAATACGGAAGTCGTTGCAGAATTAGTCGGGCACTTTATCCCTTTACCACCTATGGCAATTACCGTTAACCGTGATATGAAGCGCATTGAATTTGCCGACAGCTTGAATCGAATTGAAGGAAATCAAGATGTGTTGCGGCAACGTTATACACCCGTCGAATGGATGCCCAATAAGCTGGATTGGAAAGCAAATGCAGCCTTTTCCTTTAACGATGCACGGCGAATAGAACACAATTTAAACCTGCTATATCAGCACTACAAAGGTAACACGGAACTTGTGCCCTTTTGTGGTGCTTTTACATGTGGAGAGGAGGCGGTATGATTGGCTTATCAACCGACAGTATGGAAGAACCGTGAAGTAGAAAGACCACGGACGTTCACTGTGCAAAATAATCCGGACGGAACAGTTACATTAATACCCGCTGAGGGAGTTGTGAATGAACCAGGGACGCCGATTATGGCGGTGAATCTTAATAAGATTGAGGATGAATTAGTTAGGCAAGAAGGGGTAACTACTAAGCATTTGGAAAATGATGATCGGCACTTAAAGGCAGGGGAACGGGGTACTTGGAATTCGGGATTTCTTGCTAAATCAAATAAATTTCTGTCTGGACCAACATTAGATTTTAATACAGTAGAAACCAACACTGCTTATCAAATTGGGGATTTGGCGGGGTCTAAAAACGCGCCGCCTATAGCATGGGGTATTTTGTTGGACTACAAGCCAGAACACACATATCGAATCCAAGAATTTATAACTGCTATTGGTAATGTTAAATATTCAAGGCTGTTCGATAATGGAGTAGCGAATGATAAATGGTCACCTTGGAGGCAAGACACATTTCATCAAGGAACTATTGATTCTTGGAATCATGGATACTCTGCATATTTGAGATTTCCAGAATACTGTAAGACTATCGATGATTGGGATCTTGCACTTCAAAACGGTATGTATATGGGTAGCGGTGTTCTAAATGCCCCAGACTCGGATTGGTGCATGGGTGTAGTTGTCGCACACAATCCAGAGTGGGTAGTTCAAAAAGTTATACAGTTTACAGGTACTAGAGGGCAAAGAGAATACGAAAGATGGAAACAAAATGGTACTTGGGGTTCTTGGGTTGAAACATCCCCGATGTTGCTTTTCAAATCTGTCAGTAGCGGGAAGGCAAAAATTGCGGGTGCTACTACTGACATGGGCGTATATACAGCACCCGATGCGACATTCGACACGATGTCGGATAATATACGAATGCTATCGACAGGCGCTAGCGGCAACGGTAATGCTACCAATAATGGATCGCAAACGGTATTTTCTGTTAGTGGCTTGAAATTCAGACCGAGGGTTATTAGTATAACGTTCATCAGTAATGGTAACAGGATAGTATACAATGGGTCGGTTAGCCAGAATGTCGATGCGTTTGTTCATGTAAGTGGCACATGGCATAATTATGGCGCTAGCATTCAAATAACAGACAACGGCTTTACAATAACGGTAGTAACACCCTTATCTGGTCAATATCGCTGGGAAGCATTCAAATGAAGGAGGTCATTAACATGAATAGTGTGGTAAGTAATAGGGTGTTCCATAATGCCAAAACTGGAGAAGTGATATTTCAGACTGGCGAGGTATTTGGTAGCGTACATCAAAGGGATCCAGAAGAAGAAGTAGCATGGCTAGATGTCGAGCCCGGAAGAGTCGACTATACATCGGAATATATCTCTGCTATAGACATTGAAACTAGGGATCTAGTAATAAGCAAATTCCCAAAGACAGATAAACAGAGGATACAAGAACTAGAAGACGAATTACTATTACAAACTGAAAACGAAATAGGAGGGGTATTATAATGGCGAACGCAATAGTAGTTAATCCAGTAGTAGTACGAATTGCGGCGGAAAGAATTATGAACGGTGGATTGAATCCTAAAACGGGAAAGGTTTATGTAATTGATGATGTTACCAATCCAGACTATCGTAAAGCGATTGAGGATTACATTTTAAATGCCGAAGAGGGCGTTTAAACATTCGGCCCATTATGCGTAGTAAATCATTGATTCTTTTAATAGCAAAAAACTATTAAAGGTAAAGCCTTTCTTTTGTCGAATTTAGTAGACGGAAGGGAGAGGTTAAATTTGCGTGGAATAGTAATTAATCCAAAGTTCGAAATATTGGAAGAAGGTGTTTTACTTAAGACTACTCACATTGAGCCGGAAGACTTAAGAAAATACCTCTTGTTTTGGGATAGAATAGATTTCCCTAGCAATAACGTAATTTATTTAGGGGATAATGTTGAATCCCAATTCTTAATAAACGCCGGAATAATGCAACGAACTATGCATCAATTGAATGGCTTTAGCGGGAATATGGAACATTTATTTGCGGATTTACAATATAAAACTTTTTTAGATAATAATAAAAAAGAAAAGGGAATGTGGAGTATTGCTCAAACATCTAATCAATTAATATTAAATCCAAATGATTTAATTAAAAAAAGGGCTATTGAATTTGAGTTAATAAATTGTGTTCCCATACCAACAGTGGATGTGCCACTTGAAACTATTCTTGAATTTAAAACAAGAAGAAACGATGAATTATTAGCCTTCAGGAACGCTATAGATAAATTATATGAGGAAATTATTAATTCATTGGATGATGATAGAGCGAAACAAAGGATTTTTACCGAAATACAACTAAACTCCAACGATTTAATAAGAGTGATGGGCGAATCAAGAATAAAAATGATATTACAAAATATTAAGGCGGAGTTTAGTTTAACAGATTTGGCTAAAGGAATTGGTGCAGGAATTTTTGCTACATCTGTTTTAGATATTCCAGCGGTGGCAAGCGTAGTAGGAGTAAGTATTTTGTCTACGGTAAATGTTAAAGTTGATGATTTATTTCAACCCAAAGGAATTACTGACGAATTGAAACCGTATGCTTATTTATATCATGCACACAAACAATTAATCTAGAAAGGGTGAGGTGTATGGTTAGGCTACTTATAAAACTTTCAGTTGTTATAATGCTAATAATTGGGTGTGTTTATACTATTTTTCACTTACAATATTTATGGCTTGTATTGGGGCTTGTATTGTTGTACTTATGGGTTAAAGATTTGAAAAAATCAGTGTATTTAATGAAACAGCAATATTGCGTGAAATGAATAAATTATCAGCAATATCTGGGTATTTATTTAACAGAGCACTCTCAATCGAGGGTGCTTTTTATATGTCTGAAAATGCGTAGTAATGTGCACTAGTGTGTATTGATAAATATTTATCATTTTAAGCCTTCTGTATAAAAACAGAGGGCTTTTATTCTGCAAAAAAAGAGGAAGGTGTTTCATGGAAATCAATCTTATTACGGCGATTTTCGGCGCGATCGGAACATTTATTGGTTTTTTAATAACAGTTGCGACATTTGCACGTAATCGTGATAAAGATGTACGTTCCAGTGCATCAGAGCAAGCAATCATTAATACAAAATTAGATACAATCAGCGGCGGTGTCGAATCGTTGAGAGTCGATTTTAAAGTTGAACAAAAGGAACGTGCTGCATTATCCGAACGCGTAGCAAAAGTTGAGGGATCTGTAAGTTCGGCGCATAAACGTTTAGATCGATTGGAAGGAGACTAGTGAAATGAGGAATAAAGTAGCGGCATTAATTGAAGTGCGAAAAATCATTACACTGTTGTTTGCCATTGTATTCTCTTATTTAGCAGCTTTTGAACGTATTCCAGTAGAGTATACATTATCCATATTGACAATGGTATTTGGTTATTATTTTGGTAAATCGACAGCACAGGACGGTGGTAATAAATGAGCAAATACGAATTACCTGTAACGATTGTGGAAATCGAGAACCATGTGGGACATTGGAAAATCGGAACAGGCGCAGCATCATTAGTTGATGAAGTACGTGAATCACGTAAAATTGCAAGTCGAGTACATGCTATTTTAAAAGAGGCAAGCATACCATCGACTTACTTTCAGGACGAAAAGTCTACTAATAAAAATGATAACTTAAAAACACTTGTTGCTCATCATAATGCGGATGTAAACGGATTGGTTGTATCGTGGCATCTCAATTCAACTGGAGGTATTACACAAAACGGAATAGGTACAGAAGTGTTGTATACAAATGATAAATGGAAACCATTAGCTGAAGCTTTATCAGCAGCCATTGCGCAAGCTGGTAACTTTAAGAATCGTGGCGCAAAAAAACGTGATGATTTATATGTGTTGAATAATACAAAAGAGCCGTCAATTATAGTAGAAACTTTCTTTGTGAATAGCACGGCAGATGTTGCAATGTACAACCGGCATTTTGATGCTATTTGCCAAGCATCCGCAACAGTTTTAGCCAGTGCGATCGGTAAAACGTTGAAACCTTCCAAGCCTTCATTCAATAATGAGATTTTAAAAGCGCGCGATCATATCCGTAAAGCTGTAATTAGTGGAGTATTCACAAGTAAGCATGAAAACGTCAATAATTACAGCACAGATGAGTTATTAAAGTACCTTAATATCTATATCGACCGTTTGACTATATAAAATTTAAAGCCCATCACACTGCGAAAATGCAGTAGTGGTGGGCTTTTTTATTTTAGCTAATTTTATATTTTTCGGCCATCTTCTAAAATAAAATTCGCTTCGTATTTCACATTCAAAACTTCTGCAATTTGATTCAATTCGTTTTCGCTGAAATTGTCTCGTTTAAGCTTGTTGGAAAGATTCGGCTGAGAGGTATTCATTTTTTCAGCCAGTTCCGAAATTGTAATATCCTTCTCGATCATCAACATTTTTAATTTCTTCGCCATTGCCACCATTTTCACCTACTCTTATTTATTTTTCTTATAACGATAATACACTGAAATATAATCAATGCGCAATATTATATCACTTAAAAGTTATTTTTAACTTTACATTATAATTATTGTGTTATATAATATAACTAATTAGTGATAGAAGGCAGAAGGGAGATGATTAAATGAAATCCACTCAGCGACGTAATGAGTATATCCGAATCAAAATGCTTCAATTAGATAAGGTAACTGATGCTCACAGGCATACAAGGCGTTTAGCACGCATCATGAAATATTGTGAGTTGTTATTTATTATAGAAAAGGCTTACCATCTGAAAAAATTGCGAAAAGTGTTCAAATAAACTGAACAGGAGCGAATAACATGAGTAAATTGCACTTAATAAATGAAATTGAAACAACTGTAAAAATGGTAGCAGCTGCGGAATATGACACTATTAAATTAGCACTTTATTTAGATGACCTATTATCAAATTACAAAGTCGTAGCAAAAGACAACGAAATGATTGAAAACGATAATATGGACTATGTACACATGTTTTTAAGCTCTCTACAAATTGAAAACTATTCCACTCATACATTAACGAATTATCGGTATGAGTTGGATCGCTTCAAAAATCATTTAAATAAAAACTTATTACGGGCAACAACAGCGGATATAAGAGCTTACCTATCAGCACATAGCCATTTAAAATCAAGTACAGTCGTAACAAAGATGGACATATTATCAAGTTTTTACGGATGGCTAGTAAAGGAAGAAGAACTTTTGAAAAATCCATGCTTAAAAATTAAGCGTCCAAAAACCGAGAAGAAAGTAAGAGAGGGCCTTACTATAATCGAATTGGAAAAGGTCCGTACGGTATGCAAGGATACACGTCAACGGGCGCTGATAGAAGTCTTTTATAGCACGGGATGTCGATTGGACGAGCTTCGTAAATTAAATAAAGATGACATAGATTGGTTTTCATCCAGCGTCATTGTTCTGGGAAAAGGCAACAAAGAACGTCGAGTTTATTTAAGCGAAAAGGCCAAGTATTACCTTGAAAAATATTTAGAAGAACGCACAGATGATTGCCCAGCGCTTATTGCAAGTGTGAGAAAACCAATTCGCAGGCTTTCTAATGAAGGTATTCAATACCAGGTTAATAAAATTCGTGAAGCCGCTAAGATTGAAAAACCTCTGCATCCACATATCATGCGCCATACTTTCGCACAGTTGTCGCTAGATAATGGCATGGAATTAGCTGACCTCCAGGCACTTATGGGGCACGAAAATGCAGACACAACAGCGAGATACGCACAGGTAAGTGAGGAACGTAAGCAAACAGCATTTAAGCGTTTCCATGCTCAATAAACCATTATTTAATCACCAATAGTTTACATGCTCAAAAAGAAATTTTGACACCCTTTATAGATTTAATTACCAATTTAATGTAAGTTGATTACATGGAGGTGAGGATATGCACAAATATGAATTTAAATTTAAAGATGGTGTTATAACCAAATTCGAAAGTCGACACCATATATCGATTTTGGAAGCCGTTAATATTAACGGGGCTCACATGATAATTTTCGATGATGCAGATAATGCTGCAATTAATTTGCAACATGTAAAAGAGGTGGCGATAGACGGAAATATTTATGCAATTGAATAAGAGATAACCTTCCACAATATTGACTGTGGAAGGTCTTTTAATTATAGTGGTTTGGGTAGTCGCGTAATAAATTGTGCGTAACCGTCTTTTGTCTTGATATAGTTTAAGCTATGGTATCGTTTGAGATTTTTTAAATCCTCCGCTGTGTAAGGGTATAACTCTTCTTTTAACTCTTCAAAATTTTTCTTGTCGCATCCGGCAATCAACATGTAAGACGCGTTCGCACTACGCAATTCGTCGCGCATGTATTTCAATTGGTTGATGTAATGGCAGCTAACAATAGGCTTCATGCCGAATTTTGCTATTTGTGATAACTTAGACTTCAAAAACTGTTCAGTATGTGCGACTTGGTAAATTTCATCGATAACTAAATTCACCTTCACAAGATCCTTTTCTTCGTATTGATCAGCGCGAACTTGTAAAGCAAGCCATATTTTCGTCATCCAATACGTCGTGAAAATGTCTTTTTCCGCATCAGTCGTAAACATGGCCTGAGGCATCTTAATAAAGATAAGCTGATTCTTCTGCATTTCTTCTACTAAGTTTATATTGTTATTTGCATTTTTCTTCAGCATTAATTCCATGTAAGTATTTCTCTTCAAAGCATTTAAACGATCGATTATTCCAGCTTGCACCTTAGTACCGATAATTTGCATACCGTCCCTGCTTTTTTCATCGAGTTCTAGCAGGCTATCCATGTATTCGCTTAAAAATTCCGTTTGTTTTTCAGGTACGTTACTAATAAAACTGTGGCGTATTTCGTGGTTTAGAAGGACGGCAAACACATCTTTTAAACTCCCATTGGAAATATAGACTACTAAACATGCACTTTCCAAATATCTTTCCATTTTGGGTGTTAAACGGCTGCTCTCACTATTATCATTAACTGAGTTGATAAGTGTCAGCGTATTCGATGTTTGGCGCTTAGCATTTTCGTATTGCTTGAATGGATCATCGCTAACACCAACTTCATTATAGCCAATGCCTTGCAACGCATCAAAATCACTACACGATATTTCCAATATTTTATCCTTAGAAAAACATGCAGCAACTTCATTGGATAACTCACACTTTTTTATAAAATCGAAAATTATAACACACTCACTATTACGGATGGCGTCTGCACTTAAATTAGCGATTAGCGTACTTTTACCTGCACGTGTTGGTCCAATAAGCAATAACATTAATTTCTTAAATTGCTCGTCATCACTTAAATATGCGGGCTGGGTATGGCCACGATAAGTTACCTCGCCAATAGACATTGAACCTTGCTGTAAGTCTTTCGGAATTTGCGTTTCTTGGGTTTCCACCTTATCCATAAAAGCGTATTTCTCGATTAATTCACGACCAGGTAGTGCGATGAAATTTTGTGCCTCTTCATCGCATATCTTATTAATAGAGGCGCTCGGAAAGCGAGTATTAGTGATGTCGAAATCGCGCTTATATACCTTTTTTACGAATTTATTGTCAGCAGCAATAACTTCATAGGCATCAGCTATTGACGTAGCATAGCTGGATGCACGTACCTTGTTTTTACTTTCGCTAATCACTAGTACCTGGCTATCTATTATGTGTCCTCTACCTTTACGCTCGGTGCTCTCAGATATACGCTTACCGCCATTAAGCCTATCCAGCAGCGCATCGAGTACGTTATCTTCATTTTTCTTCTCATTGTTACCGGGCAGTAGTTCAGTTAGATCTTTAATAAGGCTATCTATTATGGATACCGCCATTTTAAATAGGTAAGCCAAACCTGTTTTGTTACGGTCTACTGGCACACCTTTCTTAACTTTATCAATTGTGCGTGAATAACTGTGCCTAAATGATTTCTGGGATGTGGGAACGAAATTGTAAATAACCCCAGCTTTATCTCCGCTTTCCAGGATGTCGACTACATTAAGCGATGCACTTAATAGATCGTTGTTAGTCCTGTTCGTGTGTGTGCTTAGACCATCCTCTTTAACGTATTCCATCTGGTATTTAAGAGCACTTTGACTAAACTTCGGCAGGTCCTTTTCTTCTATATATTCAATTGTTACTTGATTCCAGACACCGCTTAATTTTTCCTCAAATATTTTTTTGACGTTTTCAGGGAAGATGAAATAAAATTCAATACGTTCTTTTTCGAGGTATACAAAGAAACTAATTTTACCTATTGGTGAGTATCGGAAGGAGAAGGGGATGGAGAATTCTTTATTGAAGAGTTTAAAGTGTTTATGTTGAGTAGTTTTAACGCTTTGAAAAATGGAGCTGTGCATGTTTGAAATGGTCTTAGCGATTAGATGTGTATTTTGATTCCGTATAGAGTTGTTGGGCTTCAACTTTGCAAACAAGTAATTCGGTTTAATCACTTGTAACATTCATATCACCTCATCGTCCCTTGAATAAAAATATTAGCAACTTGGATAGCAGAGAAGTATTTCATAGCTCTTGTGCTGCCGCATAGTTTTGCAATTATTAATCCAGCACCACCGTAAAGCGCACCGATATACCCAAAGTCTAGTAGTGCCTCCTGAAGTAACTCCCAAAAATTACTGACACCTTCGAGTAGCCTAATTTTCATTTCCTCAACAACAGCATCAGCCATTTTCTCGACCATATTTAAACCTCCTTAAAAAATTCTTCAACTAAACCTAACGCTGCAGGTAAACCCATCAAGACACAGAAAATTAACGCGTATTGTAAAACCCCTCGTTTAGCACCGTCAAAATCTTCCTTAAGAGTGCGAGTTACAATATCCCAACCGCCTTTTAAAATAATGACCCATTTAGCGATGCCAATAAATGTATCATAATATAGTGATTCTGCTTTTTCTTGCAATGCTGTTCCAGCAGCAAATGATATATCTGGAAAGCCAAATGCAACGATACCTGCAACAGCTAACACCTCAAATACCGGTATTTTTGTTTTTTTATCGGGCGTTACTTTTCCCACGTGGCTAGGCAGTACTTTTGTATAGTTTTCTTTTAACTCACAAAAATTCATAAAAAATCCCCCTTTTTAGTAATAAATAATAATGGTCGAATCATATGTTGTGGAGAAAACCTCCCACAACTTCTTAGGCTCTCTACAGCCGTTTTTTACATCTCCCGAAAACCCTGTAAAATCAACGATTAGTAAGTCGCTATAAATTCACGAATTGCATCTGGAGTTGTTTGCGTTGGCCGTTTAATTTCATCGGCAATATAAGAGACAAGCGTAGTAAGGCTGAATTTTTCTGATTGATCTACATTAATAAAATCG
>JAVWKG010000097.1:10750-11508 GCA_036638655.1 Lysinibacillus sp.
ATTAGCCGCAGTTTAATTTGATCTTTGTCATTTAAGATTTTTTCGATATAATTTTGGATGAAGTGATTTAAGTAGTGGGTGTCAGCTATGCTTTTTTCGACACATAGCGCTGCTGCCTTTCCAACGCTGCATCCTATCGCGTAGGACAAGGTGTACACAAATTCATGCAACTGTTGATTAAGTAGGACTGATATTCTTTCTTTATCTGGCTGGCGGTGGCTAATTACTTTAGCGCTTTTGTTACCTACATACGTTTTATCATGGATCCGTAAATCCCTTTTAAAGTATTGTGATATTTCCTCTATAATGTCCATATTCGAAGTGGCGTTAGTGCATAAACTTTCGCCAATTTTATTTACACTTTCGCCAGTAATGTAGCTTAATTTTTCGATAGCGCTTTTTGTCCGCGCATCAACAAAAGGCTTCACTTCACGTTTAGATGCCATTTAAATACCCCTTTCTTTGGGACAGTTCGACAATACGACATAATCGAAGTGTCTTAATGTAGTACAGCATATTCGACTTATTTCGGGTTTATGTACGAATAAAAAATAAAAGTTTTGGCAAGGCTTGCCCTAAGTACGAAAGGGTGAGGGTATTGGTGAAGATGTCGAGCGAAGATAAAAAGAAAATTGTTTCAGGTCTTAAAGAACAAAACAAAAAATTTGGTTTCCCAACAGAAAAGAAGCCGAAAGAAAAAAAGAAAAACGAGTAGCTGAAAGTAGCTGCTCGTTTTTTGTTAATAAGAACATTTCACT
>JAVWKG010000098.1:0-11463 GCA_036638655.1 Lysinibacillus sp.
GCCTTTGTGACCAACATCGTGTTGGCCCGAGACCCTGGAATGAGCGTAGCGAATGAAGCGGCTCATCGGAAGCCCCCGGAAAGCGCACAGCCGGAACGGAAATCAACCCTAGGTGATGGTGATGAGCAAAAAAAGTGAAATAGTTAAAAAATGGTAAAGGGGATGCTGTAATGTATGTATTAGCATTAGACGGTGGTGGAACAAAGACAACCGCAGTAATTAGTGATGAAATCGGCAATGTCTATGCAAAATTAGTAACGAATCGAAGTAACCCTACAGCTATTACTAAGCAACAATTTGAACATACAATCCGTTCTATTATGCAAGAGCTACAAGCACAAAATGCGCAAGTGTTTGCGGCTGTTGAAATTTGTTTTGCAGGTTTGTCGGGCGTGAAAGAAAAAAACTACGAGGCGTTCACGGAAGAAATCATGCGTGAGTATGTAGGTGATGATGTCAAAGTAGTTGTTGAAAATGATGCGTTGATCGCACTGTATTCTGGTACACTTGGTTTAGAAGGTATTGTGCAAATTGCAGGTACTGGCGCAATTACAATGGGTTATGATAAGCAACATGAACTAATGAGAGTAGGTGGATGGGGCTATTTATTTGATGATGAAGGCAGTGGTTATGATCTTGGGATTCAAGCATTAAAGGCCGTGTTCCAGGCTTATGATGGCAGAGCTGCAGAAACGATGCTGACTAATGACTTATGTCAGCACTTCTCGGTAGAAAATGTACCACAGCTCATTGAATGTATTTATAATGACGAGCATCCAAGAACGAATACTTCACCTCTTAGCATTTATGTTACGCATGCAGCCGAAGAAGGTGACGCAGTAGCGAAAACGATAATAGACGAGGCGAGTAAGAAGTTTTTACATTCAATTCAAACGTGTTATGCGAAATTGTCATGGGGTGCGAAAGATGTGCCTGTAGTTTTAGCAGGTGGTGTATTTTCAAATACAACATTGTTCATTGAAAGGCTTAAACAATTAGTAGTTGACCAAAAACTCCCTTTGAAAATACTGCCGACTTTAATGGAACCATTAGGTGGTGCTGTTGTAGGTGGATTAAAATCAATGGATATTGTGCTAGCAGATGATTTTGTTGAAGTATTTATTGACAACTACGCAAAATTCACGTTAAACAATAATTAATAGGTTATTCTTGAAGAGAAACTAATAAAAAATATGAGGTGTAGAAATGGTAGTTAAATTAGAAGTTATAAATGAATTAGATAATTTGTATAATCGTGCAGTGGACTTAATGACAGAACAATTAAATGGTGGGGCGAATACATTTGGCTTAGCTACAGGTGGAACAATGCTACCGCTTTATGAAAAACTTAGAAGTAGTGAGTTAGACTTTTCAAATTGCCAAAGTGTAAACTTAGATGAGTATGTTGGCATTCCGCAATCACATCCAGAAAGCTATAAATCATTTATGAACACGCAACTATTTGGCGTAAAGCCATTTAAACAATCGTTTTTACCAGATGGTGAAGCAAGTGATGTACAAGCAGAGGCAATCAACTATGAAAATATTTTGAAATCATCTGAATTAGATTTCCAATTGTTAGGTATAGGAGAAAATGGTCATATCGGTTTCAACGAGCCTGGCACTCCTTTTGCAAGTGAAACACATGTTGTAGAGCTTACAGATTCAACAAGAGAAGCAAATGCAAGATTTTTCGATTCGATTGATGAAGTACCAAAAGAGGCAATCACAATGGGTATTGCTTCAATTATGCGCGCTAAATGTATTTTACTTATTGCTGTAGGAGAGAAAAAGCGTGCGGCATTAGAAGCATTATTATACGGTGAAATGACAGAAAATACGCCAGTAACATGCTTACAGCAGCATCCAAATGTGATCGTTCTAACAGATTTGAATTTAGCTAAGTAATCGATTTTGTCTAGGTTAGTTCGAACTTCTCTTCCGTCAATCTTTTATCTGATATTTTTCACATGAAGTAAATCATGCTAAAATGTAGAAATAGAGTTAATCATACAATTAGTATGTTTTAAGCTTACGAAAGAAATAGCATTAGATGGAGAGTGTATGCATGTTACATCAGTTTTCAAGAAATGAATTAGCGTTTGGCTCAGAAGGGCTTGAAAAGTTAAAAAATACAACAGTAGCGGTTCTTGGTATTGGCGGTGTTGGTTCGTTTGCAGCAGAGGCATGCGCTAGAAGTGGTGTAGGCCGCATTATTTTAGTCGATAAAGATAATATTGATATTACCAATGTGAATCGTCAACTTGTGGCGTATCTTTCAACAGTTGGGCAATCGAAATCAGCTGTCATGAAAGAGCGTATTGCTGACATCAATCCTGAATGTGAAGTGATTGATATGCATATGTTTTATACAGAAGAAACATACGAAAGCTTCTTTGCGCAAGGAATCGATTATGTGATAGATGCTTCGGATACGGTAATATATAAGCTCCATATTATAAAAGAATGTTTGAAAAGAAACATTCCGATTATTTCTAGTATGGGTGCAGCAAACAAAATGGACCCAACACGTTTTCGTATTGAGGACATATCTAAAACACATACGGACCCACTTGCCAAAGTAATTCGTACAAAGCTGCGTAAGGAAGGTATTCATAAAGGGGTAACGGTCGTGTTTTCTGATGAGAGCCCTATCGTTGTGCGTCCTGATGTGGCCTTGCATGTTGGGAAGCCAGATGCGGCAATTCGTAAAGCGAAATTACCACCTTCGTCAAATGCATTTGTACCTTCAGTCGCGGGTTTAATTTCAGCTAGTTGGGTTATTAATAAAATTATCGCTGATATTCACATTACGCGTGTTCAAGACTAACATGTTTGATTAGTAGGTGTCTCAGAGAATTTTCTGGGATGCCTTTTTCTACTTACATTCATTAGGAGGAACTATTATGGAACAAATCAATCAAATGGAATACCGAGGACTAAGTCTATTGGATGAAATTAGAACTGTTGAGCTTGCAATTGATGAAAATACACGAACATTACATATATATGATATTGCTGAAGTTGTGGCACCTATTTATAACTTTGATAAACGTACATATGAATTGTCAGAGGGTTTTTACAAAATGGGCGATGTTTTGCGGAATAAGCGAATTTTAACAGAGCATGAAGAGGCGCACCGAGTTACGTTAAATGAGTGGATAGCAAATGGTACCTTTTATTTTTATGTGCCACAAAAGAAAGTGAAAATGTTTGCGGATGACCAAATTGTTGAATTATCAGGAGACCATTCGCATACAAATCAGAAGACGGAGTTATTTAGTTATTATAAGGAGAGAATTGAAGATACGCTTTAAAAGTTATTTTTATAGTATAAATATTCTACTTCCATAATAAATAGTAGTAAATCTAGATTTTCCCCGTTCATTGCTGATTATTTTATGTTACTTATAGCAGTGGTATTATTTTTTTTGAAGCTGTTATATGATAATAATGTCAATAATATGCTAATAATTCACCGAATTGCCTTATTTTCTTCATGACTGAACTTCTATTTTTAGTTTATTGCTATAATTTGGGTAGTTCCAATAGATAGAGACAACAGGTCGATTTGTTTGGAGTGTGCAAGACTGCTTTATAAAAAGGGGAAGCAGCTTTGTGTTTGAAAAAACAAACGGGAGAGTGTGAAAATGGGGATTCAAATAATAGGTGACCATCTAGACATTGTCGCTTTACAAGAAAAAATGAACGGCATTGTTTTTGATTATATGGACACATCAAACAATCATGAAAAAGCTGTAAAAGAGCTTAAACCAATGTTTGTGCAAGTGACATCGTTTTATAAAAGCTATGTCGACAATCGAGAAGGGGAACTGCCGACTGCTAATACGTATTGGCATTTATTTATTGATTGTAGTGCAAAGCTTAGCTTCTTTTTAGCAACAGCGAATTTCCATGCATCAAAAGGGAATGAAAATACGACTAAACAGTTAGCTTTACTAAGTAAATTAATAGAAATTGCGGCACTATGTATTCCAGGTATTGACCGAGAAGATAATGCTGAATACTTAGAGGATATACTGAAGCTTTATACAGAGGTTGGCAATAACGCTATGGCAACGGAGGAGCTTCGTAGCAAAGTAATGGAGCAAAAAGGCAATCTTCAGCAATGTCTACAGCAATTTAAAAATTTTGTTGATGCTGAAAGTTCAAGTAAATAGTACTGACCACCACTATGTCTGATTGACGTAGTGGTTTTTTGTCGGAGATTTTGAAAGTATAACTTTTTTGTGCTGAGGTTAGTATATCGGACCTCAAGTAGACAAAAAAGGACCGGACACGCTTTTTTGCCCGGTTTCTATTACTTTTCCTTATGGAATGATTTAAGTTTTTCGTAAATAGTGGCCATTCTTTTTTCTTCTCCAGCAATGACAGGCTTGTAAAATTCTGTACCAAGCAGGTCATCTGGCAAGTATTGCTGGTCTACCCAGCCACCGAAAGTACCAATGGGTGTGTTATGTGGGTATAGGTAGCCGACATGGCCTAAATCTTTTGCGCCTGCATAATGACTATCGCGCAAATGTAAGGGGATGTCCCCTGTTTTACCTTCATGAATCGCCGCAATCGCAGCATCAATGGCTGAAATAGCCGAATTTGATTTGGAAGCAAGGCACATTTCGATGACAGCACTTGCTAATGGAATACGAGCTTCTGGCAAGCCGAGTCGTTCGGCAGCTTGGATGGCGGCTAACATATGTGCACCAACTGCTGGGTTAGCTAATCCGATATCTTCATAAGCCATCACGAGTAATCGGCGACTAACTGCTACAAGATCTCCAACTTCAAGTAAATGAGCCAAGTAGAAGAGTGCAGCATTCGTGTCACTTCCGCGCACTGATTTTTGCAATGCGGATAATAAATTGTAAAAATGTGATCCTTTTTTATCGCCGTATACACCGATACGTCCTGCTAAATGTTTGATAATATGGTCAGATGCGATAGTTTGCCCGTCTACTTCATCCCCCGCATAATAAACAGATTCTAGTAAAGTTAGTGCTTTTCGTGCATCCCCATTTGCCGCACTGGCAATTTCCGTTATTTGTGCGGGTATTAATGTAAAATTGTATTTTCCGAGACCGCGAATGTCGTCTGAGAGTGCTTTTTGGATAAGTTCTTCTAAATTTTCAGTTGTTAATCGCTTTAGTTGATGTATTTCACCGCAGCGTGAGCGAATCGCGGGGTTTACGTCGTGATACGGATTTTCAGTTGTTGCGCCAATTAACACGATAGAGCCATTTTCTACATGAGGTAGTAAAGTGTCTTGCTGTAATTTGTTGAAGCGATGGATTTCATCTAAAAATAAAAGTACTTTTCCGGAAATACGTGCTTCAGCAACAATATCCTCTACATCTTTTTTTCCAGCGCGTGTTGCGTTTAATGCGAAAAATGGTAGTTTTGAGCTGCCAGCAATTGCATTCGCAATGGATGTTTTACCTATGCCTGGTTCACCATATAAAAGCATAGAAGGAACATGTCCCTTTGCAATCATTTTATAGAGAGCAGTATCTTTTCCTATATATTCTTGCTGTCCAACAATTTCATCGAGCGTGCGAGGTCGCATGCGATAGGCGAGTGGTTCGTTGTGCATTCAGAAACCTCCATTCGTACGTTTGTTCTAAAATTATTATATCATAGAAGATGTAAATGTATTTCCGAGTTATTCAAGCGGATATTATGATATACTGATTTTATATTTTTACTAGACAAATGAGGGTGATAAAATGAAAATTTCAACAAAGGGCCGTTACGGGCTGACGATTATGATTGAATTAGCAAAACATTATGGTGAAGGTCCGATTCCGCTACGCAAAATTGCTGCTGAGAAACAATTATCTGAAGCGTATTTAGAGCAACTTGTTTCGCCATTACGTAATTCTGGTTTAGTGAAAAGTGTACGTGGTGCTTATGGCGGGTATATGTTAGCAAATCCACCAAATGAAATTTCAGCTGCCAGTGTCATTAGTGTGCTTGAAGGCCCGATTCAGCCTGTTGAAGGAATTGAAGACGAGGAAGCACCTCAACGTGAGCTATGGATGCGCATTCGTGATGCAGTGAAAAACGTATTAGATACAACATCTATCGAAGACCTTGCACAATATACAGAAGAGAATGTGGCAGATGGGTATATGTTCTATATTTAAGAAGGAGTTTTACAGATGAAGACAATGATTTATCTTGACCATGCAGCGACTTCACCATTGAGTGAAGCTGTGATTCGTGATTTGACGGTGGCAATGACTGAAGTGTACGGGAATGCATCAAGTATTCACGGAGCAGGGAGAGAGGCGCGTAAACAGCTTGATCATGCAAGAGAGAAGCTTGCGCGTGCAATTCATGCTAATCCATCAGAGATTATTTTAACGAGTGGTGGTACTGAAGCAGATAATGCAGCTGTTTTCGGTACTGCCTATGCACGACAAGCTGAAGGCAAGCATATTATTACGACACAAATCGAGCATCATGCAGTACTTCATGCATGTGAAAAATTAGAGCGTGAAGGCTTTGATGTGACTTATTTACCTGTTGATGCCAAAGGTTGTATTGCTGTAGCAGATGTAGCGAATGCGCTTCGTGAAGATACGATACTAGTTACGATTATGTATGGCAACAACGAGGTAGGTACGATTCAGCCAATTGCAGAAATTGGGGAATTACTGCGTGACCATCAAGCGACATTCCATACAGATGCTGTGCAGGCATTTGGTTTAGAAATACTCGATGTGGAAAACTTACAAGTAGATTTGTTAAGTGTATCGGCACATAAAATTAACGGACCTAAAGGCGTTGGCTTCTTATATCAGAAGTCAGGTACACCGTTAGCAAGTTATGCACTGGGTGGTTCGCAAGAGAAAAAACGCCGTGCGGGAACTGAAAATGTACCAGCTGTCATTGGTTTTGCAACGGCTGTAGAGCAAGCAATTGAGTTGCGTGAAGAGAAGCGTACACAGTACAATCACTTTAAGCAAATATTACTGGATACTTTCCGTGCTGGGGATCTTAACTTCCATGTTAATGGTGATAAAGAAAATGTGTTGCCGCATGTGTTAAATATAAGTTTTGTTGGAACAGAGGTAGAGTCATTTTTAATCAACCTTGATATGGCGGGTATTTGTGTATCGAGTGGTTCCGCATGTACAGCTGGTTCAATCGATCCCTCGCATGTGCTAGTCGCTATGTATGGCAAAGATGCTGAGGAATTACGAAATTCAATTCGTTTTAGTTTTGGACAAGGACTAACGGATGAAACTGTGCGAGAAGCAGCACAAAAAACAGTCGCAATCGTTAATCGATTGGTGAATAAATAAGAAAAGGTGACCACAATGAAAGAAACACGTGACCCTTCCCAAATTCGTGTCGTTGTCGGCATGTCTGGTGGAGTGGATTCTTCGGTTGCGGCATATCTCTTAAAACAACAAGGATATGAAGTAATCGGGATTTTTATGAAAAACTGGGACGATACAGATGAAAACGGTGTTTGTACCGCAACAGAGGATTATGATGATGTCATTAAAGTATGCAATCAAATCGGTATCCCTTACTATGCGGTGAATTTTGAAAAGCAATATTGGGATAAGGTTTTCACATACTTTTTAGAAGAATATAAAGCAGGACGCACACCAAATCCTGACGTCATGTGTAATAAGGAAATTAAATTTAAAGCTTTCCTTGAGCATGCCATGAGTCTAGGAGCAGATTACTTAGCGACAGGTCATTATGCACGTATTGATCGCACTGGTGACGAATCTCTAATGCTGCGCGGTGTTGATCAAAATAAAGACCAAACATACTTCTTAAACCAATTGTCGCAGGAGCAACTTGCACATGTGATGTTCCCGATTGGGGATATTGAAAAAAAAGAAGTGCGTAAAATCGCTGAAGAAGCGGGTCTAGCAACAGCGACGAAAAAAGATTCAACAGGTATTTGCTTCATTGGTGAACGTAATTTTAAAGAATTCCTTAGCCAATATTTACCGGCTCAACCAGGTAAGATGGAAACGATGGATGGTGTTATCATGGGTCAGCATGATGGCTTAATGTATTACACATTAGGGCAACGCCATGGTCTAGGAATCGGCGGAGATGGAGAGCCTTGGTTTGTTTTAGGTAAAGACTTAGAACGAAATGTTTTACTTGTTGGACAAGGCTTCCACCATGATGCCGTGTACTCTACTTCGCTTACAGCAGTGAAAATGAGCTATACTTCGACAAAAAAATTGCCTGGGAAATTTTCTTGCACAGCTAAATTCCGCTACCGTCAAACAGATACACCGGTTGAAGTGGAGATTTTAGCAGATGGTCGTACGCATATTACGTTTGCGGAGCCTGTGCGCGCGATAACACCTGGACAAGCAGTAGTACTATATGATGGTGATATTTGTCTGGGTGGCGGTACGATTGACGAAGTATTTAAAAACAGTGAAAAACTAACATATGTAGGGTAATGTATGGGGACTGCTTGCGAGCAGTCTTTTCCTACGTCAGAGGTGAAATGAAATGGATTTTAATGAACAAGGTATAAAAGCGTTTCAAGAAAAACGCTATGAAGATGCAGCGCAATTTTTTACACAAGCAATCGAAACAGAGCCTGACAATGTAATTGGCTATGTGAATTTTGGTAACTTACTAGCGGTATTAGAAGATACAGAACGTGCAGAACGATTCTTTCAAAAGGCGATTACAGTTGATGAAACTGCTGCAACAGCCTATTATGGTTTAGCTAATTTGTACTACAATGCAGAACGCTTTGAAGAAGCAGCGAAGCTATATGAAAAATCACTACAGCACCAAATTGAAGGTGCAGATGTATACTATATGCTCGGAAAATGCTTTGAGCGATTAGAAAACAATAAGTTAGCTTTACCTTACTTACAGCGTGCTGTAGAGCTTGCACCAGAAGATGTGCAAAGCCGCTTAGCGTATGCGATTGTGCTATGTGCCCTTGAAATGTTTGATGAAGGTAAAAAAGAGTTGGATATTATTTTAGAGCAAGATTGGAATAATGCTGATGCGCATTATAATTTAGGTGTTTTATACGCCGTATCAACAGAGGAAACGGATAATGCGATGTATCATCTAAAACAAGCATTTACATTGCAACCAGAGTACGACCAAGCACGCTATATTTACGATATGATTGCACAAAGGTTCAACTAAAAAAAATGCCAGAACGCACACATTGATAAAGTGTGAATTCTGGCGTTTTTTTGTGGAGTTAAGAAATGATTTTTGCTTCTAGGTTATAGAGCTTGTTGAATTCATCGACAAAGACATCGAGGTCGATATAAGTACCTATATAGGGTGCTGTTTCGTGATCTCGCAATAGTCCGCATGTTGCTTTTAGTGACTTTGAGAACTCAAGAAGCATTTGCTCGTTATCTAAATGGATTTGAATTTCTTGTGATTTATCGATAGAATTAATTTTGAAATAACGGCCATCAATGATACGTTCTAAGTTTGTTTCTTTAAATGGAAATACTAACTCTTTATATACTAATTTCATAATGTCGTTCTCCTTTTTCTTTATTGTTTGCAATACGTGACAACATCGTCGTAAGGAAGTTCGCCACCGAAAATGGATAGGGCACTACCAATTGTGACGTGAAGTTTACCACCAGTAATTTCTTTAAACTTAGCGAGGTCTTCTAGTGAACGAACACCACCAGCATAAGTAGTAGGTATGGAAGTCCATACAGTTAAATCATGCACAAGACTTTCTTGCATTCCGCCTTTTTTGCCTTCCACATCAACAGCGTGTATTAACAATTCATCACAAAAACCTTCTATAAATTGAATGGATGCAGCGTTGACTTCAAAATCACTGAATTTTGTCCATTTATCTGTGACAACATACCATTTATCATCTCGCATACGGCAACTTAGATCTATCACAAGATGCTTACTTCCGACAGTCTCAACAAGTGCTGTAAGGCGTTCCTGGTCAAGCATGCCATCATGAAAAATATAAGAAGTGACGATGACGTGTGTTGCGCCAGCATCGATATATTTTTTTGCGTTGTTAGCCGTAATACCACCACCAATTTGGAGTCCATTTGGGTATGCTTGTAGTGCTGCAAGTGCTGCTTCCTCGTTGCCGCTACCAAGCATAATGACATGCCCACCTGTTAAGTGATCAGCTGCAAACATTTTTGCGTAATAGCTTGAGTCAAATGAAGAGGTGAAGTTTTCTACTACTTCCTGATTTTTGTAACCTAGTGTACTGCCGACAATTTGCTTTACTTTGCCATCATGTAAATCGATGCAAGGTCTAAAATCCAATCTATTCACAGTCCTTCCTCGTAAGTAATGCTATATGCTCTCATAATAGCATGGAAAAGCTGTTAAATGGCGGCAAATCGCAATTGTTAAAAAAATATTATAAGATTTTAATGAATCGGTAACATATACCGTAAATTCACTTTAGCTGTGGTAAAATAAAAGGATTATATTGCTATCGAAAGAAAGGGGCGAACTTGTAATGACAGAACATCTAGATTTATTTGAAATGAACAAACTGTTTGTGCTTGGGCGTCCTATTGTTACTATTTTTCACAACACAGATAATATGTATTCAATTGTCCGAGTGAAAATTCAAGAAACTAATTTACAATATGAAGACCGAGAAATTATTATTGTTGGCTATTTTCCGCCACTTCAAATGGATGAGCAATATCGCTTTACAGGCTTATTAAAACAGCATCCAAAATACGGTGTGCAATTCCAAATCGAAACTTTTTCTAAAGAAGTACCTGCGACGGAGCAAGGGATTGTTCATTATTTGTCGAGTGATCTATTCATCGGTATTGGTCGGAAGACGGCGGAGACGATTGTTGAAAAATTAGGGGTAAATGCCCTTCGACTTATTATGGAGGACGCGTCTGCACTGGATGTAGTGCCACGTTTATCGGCAGAAAAAAAAGAAGTAATACGTAGTACGATTGAGCAAAACCTAGGCCTTGAGCGAGTCATGATTCAATTAAATGAATGGGGATTTGGTCCGCAGCTGGGCATGAAGATTTATCAAACGTATCGGACAGAAGCGATTGAGCTGCTAACAGAAAATCCGTATCGTTTAATTGAAGACATAGAGGGAGTCGGTTTTTTTCGTGCGGATGAATTAGGTGCAAAGTTAGGTATTACAGGGAATCATTCGGACCGCATAAAGGCAGCTGTTTTTCATGTGTTGAATCATGCCGCATTGTCTGAGGGACATGTGTATTTAGATGCTGAGCATGTTTTGCCACAAGTGAAGAGTATGCTAGAACAAAGCCAGCGCGAAATAATACCATTTGAAGCCATTTCAAAGGCTTGTATCGAAATGAGAGAGGAAAATAAAATTTGTGGTGAAGAAACACGTATGTATCTTCCTTCACTTTATTTCTCCGAAGTAGGTATTGCCTCGAAAATAGTGAGTTTAGCTGACCTCAACGAAAAAGCAACTTCCTT
>JAVWKG010000099.1:0-11403 GCA_036638655.1 Lysinibacillus sp.
AAAATACAAAAACAGGTGTAGAAAAACGACTCGTTTTTCTACACCTGTTTTATTTTAGGGACTTATTAGACAGCCCCGTTTTTCTATTTATTATTTTGTAAATTCGTCTGTTTCGACACGACCAATTGCTTGGCGGTCAAACTTCACACGCATATTATCCGCAATAATTAAGTACACTGCTGTATCTTCAATTGCATCTACTACACCATGTAAACCACCGATTGTAATAATTTTATCTCCACGTTGCAAGTTATTTTGCATTTGCATCGTCTGCTGCTGTCTCTTTTTAGCAGGACGAATTAAAATGAACCACATTGCGACGAACATCAATAAAATTGGAATTAAACCCATTAATTGTTCCATAGTTCTTGCCCCCTTTCTAATTCACACTTTTTTAGTATAGACTATCTACTACTAAAAAAGCGATTTCAAAACCTAAAAACTTTCTAAATTTCTTACTATTTTTCTAATTTAGGCAGATTTATGCTATCAATTAATTAGAAGTTTTTCGCATTTGGTTCGTTAAATCCATATTTTTCGAAAAATTCTTCACGGAAATCACCTAGACGATCTTCACGAATTGCCTCACGTACTTGCTCCATTAGATTCAGAAGGAAGCGTAAATTATGATACGATGTTAAACGAAGTCCAAATGTCTCTTCTGTACGAATTAGATGACGTACATAAGCACGAGAATAGTTTTTACATGTATAACAATCACAGTTCGGATCGATTGGTCCAAAGTCACGTGCATACTTCGCATTTTTCACGACTAAGCGACCTTCAGATGTCATTAGCGTACCATTACGCGCAATACGTGTTGGTAGTACGCAGTCAAACATATCGATACCACGAATGGCACCGTCTATTAGTGAATCTGGTGAACCTACACCCATTAAATAACGAGGTTTATCGGCTGGCATTAATGGTGCTGTAAACTCTAATACTTTATTCATAATATCTTTCGGTTCACCAACTGATAACCCACCAATTGCATAGCCTGGGAAGTCTAACTCTACTAATGCCTCTGCAGAACGACGACGTAAATCCTCGTATTCTCCACCTTGAATAATACCAAATAACCCTTGTTCTTCAGGACGAGCGTGTGAATCTTTGCATCGCTTTGCCCAACGAGTTGTACGGTCTACTGACTTCAACATATATTCATGCGTTGCAGGGAATGGCGGACATTCATCAAAAGCCATCATAATATCTGAACCAAGGTCATTTTGAATTTCCATCGCCTTTTCTGGGCTAAGGAAAAGCTTGTCCCCATTCAAGTGATTACGGAAGTGTACGCCTTCTTCTTCGATTTTACGAAACTTACTTAAAGAGAACACTTGGAAGCCGCCTGAATCCGTTAAAATCGGTCGATCCCAGTTCATGAATTTATGCAAGCCACCTGCTTCTTTTACAATATCATGACCTGGACGAAGCCATAAATGATACGTATTAGATAAAATAATACCTGCGTTCATTTCTTTTAATTCCTCAGGAGACATCGTTTTAACCGTTGCCTGTGTCCCTACAGGCATAAATGCTGGTGTTTCAAATGAGCCGTGTGGCGTATGCACGATACCAAGGCGTGCACCTGTTTGCTTACATGTATGAAGTAATTCATAACGAATTGCTGGTTGTGTCATAAAATAAAAATCCTCTCTGATCTTGAGTAAATACTTTCACTGTTTACTACTATTATTTATTGTTGTGCGCGAATAAACATTGCATCGCCAAAACTAAAGAAACGATACTTTTCGTCTACTGCTTGCTTGTATGCACTCATAATCGTTTCTTTTGTAGCAAGTGTACTTACGAGCATAACAAGCGTCGATTTCGGTAAGTGGAAGTTTGTTATTAAACCATCCACAACAGAAAACTCATAGCCTGGGTAGATAAAAATTGACGTCCACCCTTGTTCAGCACGGACTTCCTCGTTATATTTTGAGCCGATTGTTTCAAGTGTACGTGTTGACGTTGTACCAACAGCAATCACTTTCCCGCCGTTTGCTTTCACACGGTTAATCGTCTCAGCCGCTTGTTCTGTCACACTGTAAAACTCCGAATGCATTTCATGGCTTTCAATCGAATCGACACTTACCGGACGAAATGTACCTAAACCAACATGCAAGGTAATAAAAACAATTTCTACCCCCTGTGCACGAACTTGCTCAAGTAATTCCTCTGTAAAATGTAAACCTGCTGTCGGCGCTGCCGCAGAACCTCGTTCTTTAGCAAAAACGGTTTGATAACGATCTTGATCATCTAATTTTTCACGAATATACGGAGGTAACGGCATTTCACCTAATTGCTCTAATATTTCATAGAATATGCCATCATACGAAAACTCAAACAGCCTACCACCATGTTCAAGCTCACCGGTACATGTTGCTTTTAACAAGCCATCACCAAATGTAACAACTGTCCCGACTTTGACACGCTTTGCCGGCTTCACAAGTGTTTCCCATTCATCTGTACCAGCCGTTTGTTTCAGCAAAAGTACTTCAAGATGAGCACCCGTTTCTTCTTTCACGCCCATAAGACGCGCTGGTAAAACACGCGTATCATTTAACACTAGGCAATCGCCTGCATTTAATTCATCTAAAACATGTGCAAAATGATGGTGCTCTACTTGCTCAGCGCCTGGTGTAACAACCATTAGTCTGCTCGCTGTACGATCTAGGAGCGGCGTCTGTGCTATTAACTCTTCTGGTAATTCAAAATCAAAATCTTCTACTCGCATTGTAAAAACTTCCTTCTTTATGTTTGTTGTGGATAGCTATATCCAAAATGTTCGTAAGCTAGACTTGTCGCAACGCGTCCCCTAGGTGTACGTTGGATAAAACCAATTTGCATTAAATAAGGCTCGTACACATCTTCAATCGTGACACGCTCCTCACCAATCGAGGCAGCAAGTGTATCCAGACCAACCGGACCACCTTGGAAACGCTCAATCATATTCGTCACCAATTTATGGTCGATATGATCAAGCCCGCGTGGATCGACCTGTAAAAGCTCTAGCGCCTGCTTTGCTAAGCCTTCCGTAATCATGCCATCTCCAAGCACTTGTGCATAATCACGCACACGCTTTAATAGACGATTAGCAATACGAGGCGTGCCACGAGAACGCCTTGCCATTTCTCCAGCCGCCATATAATCAATGCCCACATCGAATAGCTTGGCACTACGTACGACGATTTCTGTTAACGATTCCTCATCATAATACTCTAATCGTAGTAATACACCGAAGCGATCACGTAACGGTGCAGACAAAGCACCGGCTCTTGTCGTTGCGCCAACTAATGTAAATGGCGGTAAATCTAATCGAACTGAACGTGCTTCAGGGCCTTTTCCAACAACAATATCTAAACAGAAATCTTCCATTGCTGGGTAAAGTACCTCTTCTATGGTACGTGGCAAACGATGGATTTCATCTATAAATAGAACGTCACCTGGCTCCAATGAACTTAAGATTGCGGCTAAATCACCTGGTCTTTCAATGGCTGGACCACTCGTCGTGCGCACATTTACATTCATTTCATTCGCAATGACAACAGCGAGTGTTGTTTTCCCAAGCCCAGGAGGACCGTATAAAAGGACATGATCTAAACTTTCTTCTCGAAGTTTTGCAGCTTCAACAAAGATTTGTAGATTTTCTTTTACTTTTTGCTGCCCAATGTATTGAGAAAGGCGTTGAGGGCGCAAAGACAATTCAAATTGCTCATCAAACGTCCCTAAATCGCTCGAAATAACTCGTTCTGACAACGTTAAGTCCTCCCCTCATTATTTTAGCTTCAACAAGTATTGCAGTGCTTGCTTCATATAACCATCTGTTGTATTCAACTTATCATTTTCTTCTAGCAGTGGACGTATTTTATCTAGCTCTCGTTCAGAATAACCAAGCGCCATTAATGCCAATATCGCTTCTTCCAGCTCATGCTTATGTGGATTCACGCCAAACAACGGTAATTCATCTTCCATACTAGGTAACTCAACTGCATCCAGTAGTGCCCCTAATTTTCCCTTCAAATCCAAAATCATTTGACGTGCCGTTTTTTTACCAACACCCGGGAACTTAATTAAAAATGATTCATCTTCTCGCTCAATTGCTTGAATAACTTGATGCGGATTACCAGTTGCTAATATAGCAAGCGCACCCTTTGGTCCAATACCAGATACAAGAATTAGTTTACGAAATAATTCTCGCTGATCTAAGCTCGGAAAACCATAAAGTGCTTGTGCATCTTCTCTTACATGAAGATGTACAAAAATTTGTTGCATCTCCTCATTTACACGAAATGCAAAAGGATTCGGTGTATGTAATTGCCAGCCAATACCTTGTTGTTCAAGCACAATATACTCAGGCGTAATGCGCGTTACTTGTCCTTTTAAATAATCGTACATTTATATATCCCTCACAATCATCGTTTTCGATTATAGCATATTAGCGAACGAATGCTCGACTACTAGGGGTCGAAAAGTACGCTATCTTCAACTATTTTTCTATGACATGAAAAAAATGACCGTCCATTTTACTAGACGGCCAATCTATAGACATTTCCTGCAATTTAGGAATAATTACGCTCGAGCTAATCGTTCACTATCATACCACAATTTCCCCCAATATGTGAGTGCGCGTTCTGTATATGGGTATAAATAATCTAAAAAAATGAGCTGCTGACCTAAAGGTAAATCTAGTATATAAAGCCATTCTCTTAATAGTTCATTAGGGAATTTTAAGCGATGCAATTTTTCTTTTTCAATTTCATGAAGCTCCGGAAGCTCCTCGAATAACCCGTTTAAATTATAATCGATTGTTGGTAACACACGATGCAACCATAATATATACTCATCATCCGCATCACCCAAATGTGCCAAATCAAAATCAATTAATCGTAATTGGTTATCTGAACACCAAAGAAAATTATGATGTACAACATCTCCATGTAATAATGTCAATTGCTTACTATCATCAATTCTCTCGTATTCAATTTGTTGCAATGCTCTTTCACCATACTGAATAATAGCCGTTATGTCTTTATACGATAAAAATTGTTTCAATTCTTCCACTCGACTTTTAAATTTCATCATCCTCATTTGCCACTTCAAAAACTGAGAGTGATAAGGTAAAAAATCTCGTCCAGACCAATTAATCGTTTCTTTCGTACGATGCAATTTTTTTAGTAGTTGAAATGCCTCACGCCGATCTTCCTCTATTGCAAAATCTGCACTTCGGCTGCCCTCTTGCCATCTTTGAATCAAAAGCATTTCGTCCGCATTTGGTATGCGTGGTAATACGAGATCATCTTTTTGCTTAACTAATTCATCATGAATCGTTTTCACTTTAAGTGCTGTTTCTTCACGTTTTAACTGTTTCACAAAGTAAAGTCCCGTTTGGTATTGCCACTTCCAAATATTCGGTTTAATTTCCTCAATAATTACGCCATTTCTGTCATCGATAAGGCGTCATCCCACCTGGAAAAAAATGCGGTGGTGCCCACGGGAAGACAGGCTGACCTGGATATTGTTGGTGGCAACATGGATCATATTGCCATTGTTGTGCATGCATTCCGCCTACATCCATACCCATTTGCGGCCATTGCGGCTGACCATGTTGTTGGTTTTGGCCGCAGCACGGCGGCGCAGGATTATGATGGTCTTTACAAGATGATGATGGATTCGAGCTAGATTCTAGGAAAAATAATGGTTGGTGAGCGCCTGGTCCTTCTGGCATGTAAGGCATCTCACAAGGTTGTTCCTGTTGCATATGGTGGTGATGCTCGTGCATCATATGGTGCCCGTGCATATGATGTGGCGGACACATTTGCCACATTGGTGCTTGCATAATTGGTTGCTGACAACTTGAGCAGTGTGGGATCATAGGCATTTGCGGTGGCATCATTACTGGTGGCTGTACGACTGGTGGTGCAGGTGGTGGCATCGGTTGCTCCATTTGAGGCAACATTAATTGTTGATGCCAATTTACTTCTACAGGTTGTTGCACCCACATAATTGGTGCTTGTGGCACAGGCATATGAATTAACTGCGGCTCAATAATAATCGGAGGCATTTGATGGTGCGGTGGTTGCACAGGTCGAACTGGTTGCACAGGCTGGATTGGTTGAACAGGCTTTGCAGGAGGTTTTACACTCTCCTTCTTCACCTCTTCTTTTTTATGTTGCGTGCTCGGTGGTTTAGAATGTGTTGGAGCCTCCTTGTGAGTTGGAGCTACCTTATGGCCTTTTTCAGGTAAAATAATTTCCATCCCCGGTACAATATAATCCGGATTCGCCAGATGCACATTTAACCTCTTTAAATCCTCAAATGAAATCCCATACTCTTTTGCAATTTTCCACAGGGTATCCCCTCTTTGTACAATATGAATACGCAATTTTTTCCTCCTTCCGTCCTCTTCGTATCATATGTTCAAACATTGTTTTGGATACAAAAATTTCACCCATTGCCTACACACTTCATGTTAAACTAATGGTTGTGAGATGAATGTTCTCACCACTATACGCAGAGGTGATCTAATGAAAAAAATGTTAGGCGAAGAACGCCGACTGCAACTTCTTGCACAATTAAAAAGTAATACTAAGCCAATTACAGGTACACATTTAGCTAAATCTGCAAATGTTTCACGTCAAGTGATTGTAAATGATATGACACTCTTGAAAGCACGCAATGAACCGATTATTGCTACAAGCCAAGGTTATCTTTATGTACATCCAGACGAAGCAAATAAATACGTTGAACGTACAATCGCCTGCCGTCATTCATCAGAAAACACGGAAGATGAACTGTTCACCATTGTTGATTGTGGCGGAACGGTGAAAAACGTTATTGTAGAGCATGCCGTATATGGTGAAATTACAGCATCTATCATGGTCGCCAACCGTCATGACGCACAACAATTCGTCAAACGTGTTAATGAAACAAATGCTAGCTACTTATCAGCTTTAACTGATGGTACACACTTACACGTTATTTCTGCACCTTCTATAGAAACTCTCGACCTTATAGAAAATGCATTACGCTTAAAAGGCTATTTAATCAATGATCAATAAAAAACAGCAGTCCACAAGGTTCAACCCTTTGCGGACTACTGTTTTTTTCATTTTCTAACATGTGACGACGCCTGCTGGTGCACTCACCTCTAGTAAATCACCTTCTATTAATTCATCAAAAATATAATGTGTCACCCGGTCATTCGTATAATAGCCTGGTCCACGACAAATCGATAGAACATAACCGCGAAGTTTAGGCTCCACAGCTACTGCATACTGATGGTTCATATAGTAAATATCATCCGGTACTTTCAAACGTGCAGTCACATATTGCCCTACTCCCTCAATAGACTTTAACTTGCCATCTATCGGGACAACATAAAGAGACATCTCTAGTTCGTTTTCCACTTGCTTTTTCACAATACGGAATGGTTTAAAAAAGCGCCAACCACTATCTGTTTCTACTTCTTTATATAAATCTTCTTCCACTTGCATCAATACATCTGCCACTCGATTGTATGTTAGTTGAATCATATTCAGTTGCTCTTTCGTGACACGACCAGCGGCAACCTTTCTAATCGAGGATAGCAAATGTTTTTTTATAATTGGATAATATTCCGGTAAAATTCCTAGACTGCGATGTTTATGTGCTATTTGCATAATTTTTGGAACAAGTTTGTCCATACGCTCTATTTGCATAGTACCACTATAAATTACGTCTACTAATGATAATTGAAGTTGGCCTGTTGATTGGAGATATCGATAAAATATATTCAATAATTCTGGGGATTCTTGTTGTATGTTCTTCATAAACTGCACTTTAATTTGTTCGCCCTTCTCTTTAAATTTCGGGGCAATTGTCTTCATTTCATCTACCATTTCAACTTTTGTGTAAAATGATTGACAAATCAAACAATTAATGTCTCCTTAATACATTAGACTTGTTTTTCGCCATTGTGAATTCAAATAGAGCATATATATACAAAAAAGCATATATTTAAAAAAATACATACTTTTTATCCATTATTTAATTACATAAAATAAGTCTATATACTCACAAGAAACGCTGTCTTTCTTCTAGGTTTGGTAGCATGCATGACTCTTTTTTTCCGAACCAACGATAGCGACGTTTAGCAAAAATGCGATAGCAGCCATCCCTTATAAAGGGAGGTACCATTAAGAAAACGTAACAAAGTGGCCATAAACGATCTAAACGCCGACTAATTTTCAATGCTGCTGTCGACTCGATAAACACTTGATTTCCTTCAATCAATATAACACTATCAATACTTTCTGGGACATCCTGTTGCTGCAATATTTTTTGACCAATCTCGCTTTGGATAGACGCAAAGCGAAAGTAACCTTGATGATCTCGCTTAATTATAAATTGTACACTGCTATCGCAAAAATTACATATACCGTCAAAAAGAATAATGGCTCCGATAAAAATCCCCCCAATACTTTTACATCTCTTCAGGTGTGATATATGTAAAGTATGTACCTAATGATTTCACTTTGCAACCAAGTGCCGCAAGCTCTTCCATTGCACCACGCATCATAGGCTCCTGCTCATCAGCAAGTACATCTACCATAAAGAAATAATCACCCAACCCCGTTTTCAAAGGTCTAGATTCGATTTTACTTAAATTCAGCTGACGCCATGCAAATACTGACAACACTTGATGTAGTGCCCCTGAGCGATCCGTTGGCAATGTAATCATAAACGTCGTCTTTGGTAATCCATCCGACAACTCTTGTGGTAATCGCTTATTTTGCTTTGACAATACGAAAAAGCGAGTATGGTTAAAATGGAAATCATGTATATTCGGTTGAACGATTTCTAAACCATACTTTTCAGCAGCTGACGCATTCCCTATAGCCGCTATGCACTCAGTTGGATTTTCGGAAATATATTTAGCCGCTGCTGCTGTTGAAGTCGTCTGATTTAGCGGGATTTCACTAAAACGGTAAAATAAATACTTATGGCATTGAGCTAGTGCATGTGGGTGTGAATAAACACCCTCAACTGACTCCCAATTTTCAGCCTGTGCTTTATTGACCATTAAATGTTGCTGAATTTTCGATTGTAGCTCACCCATTACATAAAGTGTAGCTTCGTGGAATAAATAATCTAGTGTTAATGGCACCGAGCCTTCTAAAGCATTTTCTAGTGGGACAACAGCCAAATCCACTCTCCCTTCTGCCACCGCTTCTATACATTCGGGAATTGTGGCACAAGGAACAAGCCATTCATTCGGGAAAATCCCCTTTGCTGCTAAATATGTAAATGATGCTTCTGGTCCTAAATAAGCTACTCTTTGTTCCCATTGTTGCTTTGTCATTTTAAAATTTGCCTCCCTAACCACTCTAACATGGCACCTGTATCATTCGTAATATTCGAACTATTCAAATCAAAAAATATTGAAGAATACTACAACAAGGAAATATATATGTAAAGAAAGAGCGCATTATGCGCCCTTTTTTTATAATGCCCCTGAGCTAATAACTTCAGCTGACTCAACAAAGTCTAGACGTTTTAGCTGGTGTAATAATTCATCTAATTCACAGCTCATACTTGTCACATCTAACGAAAGCGTCACATTGGCACGACCTTGGATTGGTATTGTTTGATGAATCGTCAATACGTTACAATGTGTAATCGTCACTGTTTCTAGTAGTTTTGCAAGAGTACCTTTACGGTCTTGTAACTGAAGAAAAACTGTTAAAATTCGTTCTTGTACAATCGAGTGGAAAGGAAAAACCGCATCTCGATATTTGTAAAACGCGCTACGCGATAAATCTACTTGCTTTACCGCGTCCCAAATAGAAGTAACCGTGCCACTTGAAAGTAAGTGCTTCGCCTCTAAAGTTTTTTGCATAGCATCTGTCAAAACGTCTTCACGAACTAAATAATATCGCTGATTTGCAACGTTTTTCATACACTTCCCCCTAAAACCTTCTCTTTAGTCAATAAATTCAAATTCAAACTCTAGAAGGCGTACAGTGTCCCCATTTTCCGCCCCACGCTCACGTAATGCATCATCTACACCCATACCACGTAGCTGACGAGCAAAGCGTCGAATACTATCTTCACGACTGAAGTCCGTCATTTTGAAAATACGCTCAATTGCATACCCACCAAGGATGAATGTACCATCAGAATCACGAGAAATTTCGATTGTATCTGCCTCAGATTGATGCTTATAAAGCACTGTTGCATCCGATTCTTCATCCACTTCTTCAAATAGTGGGAATTCTGGCGTAACTTCTAGTAAATCAGCTACTTCAAACAATACTGGCTTTAAGCCTTGGCGAGAAACTGCTGATACAGGGAAAATCTTAACATCTTCGCCTACTTTTCCACGGAAGATTTCTAAGTTCTCCTCTGCATCAGGCATGTCCATTTTATTCGCCACAACAATTTGTGGGCGCTCTGTTAGGCGTAAATTATATTGTTTTAGCTCATCATTAATCGTTAAATAGTCTTCATATGGGTCGCGCCCCTCCATCCCAGACATATCAATTACATGTACAATAACGCGTGTACGTTCGATATGACGTAGGAATTGGTGACCAAGGCCAACACCTTCATGTGCACCTTCGATTAAACCTGGTAAATCAGCCATCGCAAAGCTACGGTGATCTTCTGTTTCTACCATCCCTAAGTTCGGTACAATTGTTGTGAAGTGATAAGCTCCGATTTTAGGCTTCGCTGCTGAAACAACGGATAGCAACGTTGACTTCCCTACACTTGGGAAACCTACTAAACCTACATCTGCTAATACTTTCAATTCTAATATAACAGTTAATTCTTGACCTGGCTCACCTTTTTCAGATAATTCAGGCGCTGGGTTGGCCGGTGTAGCAAAACGTGAATTCCCACGTCCTCCACGACCTGATTTTGCAATAATCGCTTGTTGGCCATGTTCCACTAAATCGGCAATAACAGTTCCAGTCTCTTCGTTCATCACGACTGTTCCTGGTGGCACTTTTACGATTAAGTCTTCTGCACGTTTACCATGCATTCCCTTACTCATACCATGATCTCCACGTGGTGCTTTGAAATTACGTTGATAGCGGAAGTCCATCAATGTGCGAAGTCCTTCTTCTACTTCAAAAACAACATTCCCACCGTGACCGCCATCTCCACCAGCTGGTCCACCGTTCGGTACAAATTTTTCACGACGGAAGGCAACCATACCATCTCCACCGTCTCCACCTTTTACATAAATCTTGACGTGATCGACAAACATTTATTTCACTCCCTGCTTGCACTCAAGACATATTTCCAAGACCTATTTGTCTCTTCCATTGTCTGAATGTCGAATTGTTTCAAACTTTCTTTGGTGAATGCATTAGCACTCCAAAATCCATTTAACGAAAACATAATCGAAAGTAT
>JAVWKG010000100.1:0-11387 GCA_036638655.1 Lysinibacillus sp.
ATTTGTAGCTACTAATTATCAACTAAAACCTGGAGACTCGGTCTGGTCCATTGCCCATAGTCGTAATTTACCCCTCGATACCCTTTTTCTAATGAACCCGGGTATTAACCCAAGCCGCTTACAAATCGGGCAGGTCATTGTAATTCCTCAAAGAATTACTTGGAAAATTGTAAACGGTAAGAGGAACTATGATTACGCTACGATGATGAATGATATAAAACAATTGCAAGCTGCCTACCCTTTCTTGACAAATACTTCTATTGGGCGTTCCGTCTCAGGCCGATCAATACCGGAAATACAAATTGGCAACGGCGCAAAACGCATTCATTATAATGGCTCATTTCATGCAAATGAATGGATTACGACGCCGTTGATTATGACTTTTTTAAATGATTATTTACTTTCCTTAACGAATGGACAGCCAATTCGCGGGATTTTCACAATCCCACTTTACGAGCAAACGACTCTTTCGATTGTGCCAATGGTCAATCCAGATGGTGTAGATTTAGTCATAAATGGCCCTCCTAAAGATGAGCAATTACGTAACCAACTTATTGAATGGAATAAAGGGAGTACTAATTTCAATGGATGGAAGGCGAATATTCGGGGCGTGGATTTGAATGATCAGTTCCCTGCCAAGTGGGAGTTGGAAAGAGACCGCAATCCAAAAGAACCTGGTCCGAGGGATTATGGTGGTGAAAAACCATTATCTGAACCAGAGGCTATTGCTATGGCGGATTTGACAAAGAAGATGGACTTCGCACGCGTACTCGCCTTCCATACTCAGGGAGAAGTTATTTACTGGGGATTTGAAAATTTAGAACCGCCTGAAAATGAAACTCTCGCTATACAATTCGGTAGAGTGAGTGGCTATCAACCTGCACAAGCGGAAAATAGTTATGCTGGCTATAAAGATTGGTTTATCCAAGATTGGCGGAGATCAGGATTTACGGTTGAGCTTGGCAAAGGCGTCAACCCACTCCCTCTTACACAATTCGATAAAATTTACGAAGATGTTTTAGGCATCTTTCTTGCTGGTCTTTATTTATAATGAATGACAAAATCTCTTTTTAAAAAAGCATTCGCGCTCAAAATAGGCAGCGCGAATGCAAAGTTATTAATTCCCTATCACTTAGGCTTTTCTTGCAAGTGCAGGCGGATTTTTTGAATTAGCCGATTTCTTCTCTTTCTAATCGTTTCAATTGAAATTCCGTAAACTTTTTCCAACTCCACATAGTCACAGCCTTCTATATAAATCTTTTCTAATAGTTTTCTTTCCTCTACAGTTAACTGATCTAAAATCCCCTCCAATAGCTCAGTTGGTTGAAAACCTTCAGTTCCCCTTCTATTTATTAGCACATTCATTTTGTCATCCTCAATTAATGCATAGCGCTCTGCATACTGATTTTCGTTCAGAAGCTCCATTTTCACTCTCCCCTGTACCATCGTATAAATATAGGCAGAAAAATTGCCTTTTGTGGCATCCGCATTACGCCACGCATCCCAAACGGCGATTGCTGCAATTTGTCGATAATGATCAAAATTTTTGTAAACATGACATTTCTTTAATATCGCTGTGATCATTGGCTGCACTTGCTCTAATACAGCTTCAAAATCATCTGACACTTGTGGTGGAAGGACTACTTTTTGCCCTTTTGAACTTTGCATCGTATTTTCCCTGACGACTGTGCACAATCCGTTATTCCATGGTGCTATCATCGTAGCTTGAAATACATCGGCGTGCGAATCGCTTATTTACATGCTTTCACCTTAGATTCGCACGGTCAATCCACGTATATTTTTTATTGTTTTCTTTTAATAACATTTCACAAATGATACGTTTTTTTAGAACTTTTTATGCATAGTTATTTATTACTTGGACAAATTATTACTAAATAAGGAGGCGAAATCAATGAACTTTCAAATACGTGACGCCATTAAAACAAATGTTAATGGACAATCAGCAGCTGAATTTAAGGAAATTGTAGAAGATGCGATTTCTCGTGGTGAAGAACATTTACTACCGGGGCTTGGGGTCTTTTTAGAAAAATGGTGGCAACAATCCGACACAGCTGAACGAAATGCATTTACAGAAAGCCTTGCAAAAGCTTTCGCTTAGTAACTTTTGGATCCATTGCTGAAAGTAAATACCAACCCCAATTTTGGCTCTAAATAACATTTTTTACTCCCTTTTTGTATTAGTCCATTTCCATTCTACATCCGTCGTGATAAATTAGATTTATCTGAAAATAATGGAGGCGAATGGAATGGCTATACTAATAGACGAGCTAGTCAACCAATTACATACTGTTTTGGCGGCTGAGCAAATTTCTACAAACGAAACGGTACGAGAATTACATGGAAAAGATGAATCTCATCACGCAATGAGTTTACCTGATATTGTCGTATTTCCACGTTCTACCTCAGACGTAAGCGCTATATTGAAAATTGCTAATGCAAATCATGTACCTGTTGTACCTTTTGGTGTTGGCTCAAGCTTAGAAGGTAATGCAATTCCTATCAAACAAGGGATTTCAATCGATTTCACGGAAATGAATACTATTTTAGAAATACGTCCTGAAGATTTGCTCGTAAAAGTACAACCTGGTGTTACACGCTCACAATTAAATAAAGAATTAAAAAAACATGGTCTGCAATTCACTGTTGACCCTGGTGCCGATGCAACACTTGGTGGGATGGTCGCAACAAATGCGAGTGGCACAACGGCTGTGCGCTACGGAGTAATGCGTGATCAAGTGCGTGATTTAGAAGTTGTATTAGCTGATGGCAGTGTCATTCATACAGGCAATCTCGCTGCGAAATCTTCTTCAGGTTATCATTTAAATGGCTTATTTGTAGGCTCTGAAGGCACACTTGGCTGCTTTACTGAAATGACATTACGTGTCTACGGTATTCCTGAATTTGTAACGGCTGGTCGTGCGGTGTTTAAAACAGTGAGTGATGCAGTTGATGCAGTCACTGCCCTACTACAAGCTGGTGTTGCAATTGGACGTGTTGAGCTCGTAGACGAAGTTTCTGTTGCACAAGCTAATATTTATAATTCAACTTCGTATGAAGAGCAACCGACGTTATTTTTAGAATTCCACGGCAATGCAGAAGGTATGCAAGCTGACATTGCGTTTACGAAGGAAATATTCGAGGATTTCGGCTGTGAAGCATTCATGTTTGAAAGTGATACAGCTGCCCGCAATCAATTATGGGAAGTACGTCACTCAGTGGCCTACGCTTATATTCATGCATATCCTGGAAAAAAACTGATGTCTACAGATGTTTGTGTGCCGATTTCTGTACTAGCTGAAACGATTTTGTATGCGCGTGAGCAACTAAATAATTTTGGTCTGCCAGGCGGGATTGTTGGTCATGTTGGTGATGGTAATTTCCATGCACTACTTATGCTAGATTCAAATGATGCTGAAGAACAAGAAAAAGCCAATCTATTTAACGAACATATCGTACAGTTTGCATTACTTCGTGGCGGCACATGCACAGGTGAACACGGTGTTGGTATTGGCAAGATGAAGTACCAAGCAACAGAACATGGTGCATCTCTTCAAGTTATGAAAGCTATTAAACTTGCATTAGATCCAAATGGCATCATGAACCCTGGTAAAATTCTCGCATTATAAAAAAAGTATGCAGGCATTCAAAAACACGATTTCGCCCCACAGCGACATCGTGTTTTTATCATTTTATACTGTTTAGAGAGTAGCTAAGCCACATATATAGCTATGCAAAATTTTGTCTACATATTTATTTTTTGGATACAAGCCTTGAATTCTTCGAAATAATAGAATATTATTACAATAGAGTGAATGAGTGTATATATACCTAATGTACTTCATACATCCATCTTCATACTAAAGATATCGATAAAGGCAAACTTATTGAAAAATAAGGACGTAAAGCTATGGGTCTAAGGTTCTAAATAGTTGAACTATGATTGCCAGGTTACCGAGTAGTCTATGTTGAAATCTAGCTATTCCAAGTTTTTTGGTTATGGCTTTTTTTGTTCAGAAAAAAGGGTAGGCAAAATTCATCATAGAGGAGGTTTTATTCTCTCAATACAAGCTACATACTTTAAACAATTATTACTAGAATAAACACTGAGGGATAGGTGACATCATGAAAAAGAGAAGATTTTCATTTAAAGCAAAACTATTAATTTACTCATTACTTCTTGCATTATTACCGATGACTTTAATTGGGATCCTCGTGAATTCGGAAGTCCGTGATTCAACTGAAAAAGATTATATTCAATTTAGTGAACGAGAAATCAAACAAGTAGATAATGCCCTTTCTATCTTTTTTAATTCAATTAGAGAAAATGTCATGTCATTAGCAACGAACCCTACTGTCTTAAATGCCGATGATAGCCTTACATCTTATGTCGATATTACAGATAGTAAATTACTAGAAATGACCCCGTCTAAAAATGGTGAAAAAGAGAAGGCCATTTATGACGTATTTGCTCAATTCGGAAAAACACATCCTGATGCAGCCTACGTCTATATGGGTACAGCCGAAACTGGCTATGTGCAATACCCTGAACTAGCTACAGCACCTAATTTCAACCCAACAGACCGCCCTTGGTACACGACGGCTTTAGAAAATCCAGGTCAAGTTCATGTAACAAGCGCCTATGCTGCTGCTGGAGCGGAGGGTACGATCGTTAGTAATGTTGTTACGTTAGAACGCGACGGTAAACCCTTTGGTGTGCTAGGAGTCGATGTGAGCCTTGACGGTTTAACAAGTATTATCAATGACATTAAAATCGGGAAAAATGGCTATGTCATGTTAATACAAGAAGATGGTACCATCCTTGCAAACCCAGCTAATCCTAAACTGAATTTCCAACCGATTTCTGAATTAAAAATTCCTGCATTAAAAAACTTAGAAAAAGAAGAGACTGTTGAAGCAACAATTGACGGTAAAAACTACTTATTAAATGTAGTCAACTCGAATAATGAAGGTATGAAATATATCGCTGTTATCGAAAAGAGTGAGCTTTCCGCAACTGGCGATCAAATCAGTAAAATTATTTTTATTCTAGGACTGATTTTCGCAATTGCTGCTATATTACTTGCTATTTACATGAGTACAAGTATTACTAGAAATGTCAAAAAAGTAAGTGACTTATCTCTGGCCATGTCAAACGGCGATTTAACACAACGAATCTCCATTAAATCGAATGATGAAATCGGTGATATGGGTACAAACTACAATATAATGGCTGATAATTTAAAGGCTGTTATTACGAAAATTTCAGATGGCTCTCAACAATTATCCGCGACATCCGAAGAACTAGCTGCAAGTTCAATTGAGAACCAAAAAGCTTCAAACCAAATTTCCGCGTCCATTCAAAGCGTCGCTGAGGGAACGGATGAACAAAATGTAGCCATGGACCATGCAGTTGAAATCATCACGGAAGTTTCCAGCGATGTAGAAGCTGTATCTGTAAGTATGGATAATGTGAGTCAATCGATTCAACTTTCCGCCGATACAGCTACACAAGGTGGCGAAGCGGTCTTCCAAATGATGATTCAGATGGATGAAATCGATCAAAAAGTAACGGCTTCTGCACAAAAAATAAGTGAACTAAGTGCGCAATCGAATGAAGTTAGCCAAATTAGCTTAATGATTCAAACAATTTCTGAACAGACAAACTTACTTGCACTAAATGCTGCCATTGAAGCGGCAAGAGCTGGTGAGCATGGTAGAGGCTTTGCTGTCGTAGCCGATGAAGTGCGAAAGCTTGCCGAGCAATCCAGCCGCTCAGCAATACAAATCAATGACATCGTAACGGATATTAAAGAAGGTATCCAAGTTTCAATGGACCTAGTAGAACAAGGCTCTAATTCAACAAAAGAAGGTTTGCAACTTATTGCTGCCAGCGGAGAAGCCTTTGGCGAAATCCACAATTCCGTTTTAGTTGTTTCTACTAACGTCACTGAAGTGAGTGTAGCCATGGAGAGCATGAAAAATCGTATTTCCGAAGTAGTTCGTCAAATCGAGCACGTTTCTAAAACTACTTTAAGTGTAAATGACCATTCACAAACTGTTGCAGCTTCTTCTGAAGAGATGAGCGCTTCGATGGAAGATGTATCATTTGCAGCACAGGAATTAGCAAAAATGGCCGTAGAACTAGAAGAGGCAATACTGCAATTCAAACTGTAATACTTTAGTTCACAATAAATATCCTATTGAAAGATTCTTTTCACATACAAATAAGGCACTTCTTGTTCAATATTGAGCAGGAAGTGCCTTATTTCATTTGAAATATTAAGTTTGAATGTAGATACTGCACGTAGAAAGAGCCGTTATCAACCTTTTTTGGAATTTTATCGACCCTTTCTAAGTTTTTATCGACCTATTTTTGCTTTTTATCGACCCTTTTGGAACTACCATCGCCCTATGATTATAAAAAAGAGGCATTCGAGCGATTAAATCGCCGAATACCTCTTAATATAAGCTATTTAAGTGACCTAATGAAAGATCAACTTTATCATTAAAAATTAAAGTTTAACGATGTTAGTAGCTTGTGGTCCACGTTGGCCGTCTTCTACTGAAAACTCAACTTTTTGACCTTCGTCAAGTGATTTGAAACCTTCACCTTGGATAGCTGAGAAGTGAGCGAATACGTCGTTTCCGCCTTCAACTTCGATGAAACCGAAACCTTTTTCTGCGTTGAACCATTTTACTGTACCTTGTTGTGTCATTTAAATGACCTCCATTTTAATTAAATTTAATAACATCATATTTCTTCAAAAGAAAAAATTCACATATTACAAAAAGTATCAATCAATACACGATTACTCTTTGTAATATGTGAATTTATTGTCCCTTACTAACGATCTTATTACATTTACTATACAACATATAATTTTATTTGTCTAGTGTTAAAAAGATTATTAATTTTATTGGTGTAAAATTAATAATCTTTTTAACGTAGGATCCTTTGCAGTTAAGTGATTTCGGTCAACTGCAAAGGAATTTCCAAGTCATATACTTATCGTCGCTTATTTATTTTAAAGCACTACATCCAATTTATTCTTTATCGAACCATAGTTTTTCATTGTCATCTACATCGCCATTGTAATTAATTAAAATTTCATCCCCAGCTTTAATATCTTTGTAAGCAAAGAAATCAAATGTGTGATTATCAAAATTAATATCATACGTTGCATTTGGTTTATAAGAATGATTAAACAACATGCCATAGCCAAGAAGCATAGCCGTATGATTGATCCCATACTCAAATGCATAATCAGCTAGTAACGTTTTCTCAATGTGTTCATGCTGTTCGTTTGGATACGCAATTACAGGTGCTTCATGAAAAAGCTGTCCTTTCTGGATATCGATTTTAGCAAATACCCCTCTATTGAATTCTCCATCACTTAGTGGAGATGTTTTTACTTCTATCATCTAGTTCGCCTACTCACTTTTATATTATTCTTCCTTACTATAACACTAATTATAACACTGAGCTCTTTTTTACATAAGAAAAAAAGCAACCCAGCGTCTCCCAGGTTACTTTCACTATGTAGCGATGAGGTCATCCATCTTGATAACGTACATCGCGCGCGGCTTGCATCCCTCTGTCTGCCTACCACTGATTATGTTATTCAAATCGGCGCCCTCTGCCACCAACATGAACTTTCTATATTATTGCACTTCCCACAAGGAGAAATTTATGTCGGAAAATTAAGACAAAATAGATGCCATTACTGCTTTTTGAGCATGTAAACGATTTTCTGCTTGCTCAAAAATATATGAATTAGGACCATCAATTACTGATGTTGCCACTTCTTCCTCACGGTGAGCTGGTAAACAATGAAGGAACATATAATCAGGCTTTGCATGTGCCACAAGCTCGTCATTGATTTGGTAAGCTGCGAAGTCTTCTAAACGTTTTGCCGCTTCCTCTTCTTGCCCCATTGATGTCCAAACATCTGCATATACCGCGTCTGCATCTTTGACTGCTGCTATAGGATCATGAGTAATTGTAATTGTACTACCATTTGCTGCCGCGATAGCTTGTGCTTTTGCGATAACCTCTGTATCACATTCATAGCCAACCGGCGTTGCAACTGCCACATGCATACCTACATGTGCAGAAGCGACTACTAATGAGTGCGCCACGTTGTTGCCATCTCCAACATATGCAATTTTAAGTCCTTTTAGTTCACCTTTATGTTCAGCGATTGTTTCTAAATCCGCTAAAGCTTGGCAAGGGTGATAAATATCTGTTAAACCATTGATCACTGGAATTGCTGCATGCTCGGCAAGTTCTTTCACCATCGCATGAGAGTTAGCGCGAATCATAATGCCATCTAAGTAGCCCGATAACACGTGCGCTGTATCATAAATCGATTCACCGCGACCAATTTGTAGATCACGTGAATGCATAAACATTGCTTTTCCGCCTAGCTGATTCATCCCTACTTCGAATGAAATACGTGTACGCGTTGAATGTTTTTCAAAAATCATCCCCAATGTTTTACCTTCTAGTAACTTAGGGCATTTCCCTGCTTTAGTAATTGTCTTTAGCTGTGTAGATAACGCCACTAACTGCTCTACCTCTTCACTTGTATAATCAAGCAGCGTTAGTAAATCTTTTCCTTTTAAGCTAGACACTAACTTTAACTGCACTTCTTCTAGTAATTTCATTGCTTTCGCTCCTTGCTTTCGTTGCTGTTGTCTTTATTATATACATGCATAAATATAAAATCAACTGAATTTTTATGTTTTTTTAGATAAATTAGAATTCACCCGTTATTCGTGGCAATAATTCGTCTTATCAAATAATTATGCATATTTGCATAGGAGGAAATGGCGTTTCGCCGTTGAACATGTCTATCCATTCGATTAAGGTGAAAAAATTGAAACGAGACATGCACGAGAGAAAATTGTGCTGTCTATGGAATGAAGTTGTCCGGTACCTAAAGAAGCTACACTTATAACGTGAATAGCACATTCACCAAGATAAAAACAAGTTCTAATGAGTTCACCACTAGTGACTCCCATACTATTTTCTATTCTTTTTAAGTTGAGATACACCGTAAAGTATAGCAAAAAGAACGACACCTATTAATATGATGTAATTCGTCAATGGATCGCTAATTCTCGGGATTGAATTTTGAGACACTTTTAAAAAAGTTAGTAATCCTATGCCCATAATAATTCCGACAATAGATACTTTTTTCATTATTTCTTCCCCCCACAAACTTTTAACGCTTCCTAGGCGTTGTAACATGACATCCCCAACGCCCAAAAATGTATTTAAAATACTTTTTTACTATAAATACGAATCGATAGCAGCCACGAGCAAACATAAAGCACTATAACCGGCAAGGCTATGAACAAATAGAACTGAGTAGTTTGCAAAGTGAATATCATTTGCACACCCTCCCAAATTTTATCGTTCAAGTTCAGGTTAAGAAGACTCATAACGAACCAATAAGCACCAAACAACACAAGCGAAGCAATGAACATAAATTGGCTTTTAAATCTATACGAAAACGGTAAAATCAAAGAAATAACTACCATCACAAGACTAACGGTAAACAGTATTTCTTTCCATACCATTATTTCCTGATGGATGGTTAAATTTCCAATAAATATGATTAAGACAACTAAACACGTAATAATAAATGCACCCAGGTATTTTGAACTAACAATTTCTTTTCGTGTATAAGGCAAAGAATTGAGTAGCGTATGAATGGAAGACTTTTCATCTATTTTATATGCATTCATGATGATTACGATGCTAAATACAATACCTACCCAGATTGCTGAAATCCCGAGAAATAAGTAAACAACTAACAGCAGGAACAAACCAATCAACGTTTTTTTTTGCAAGACGATATCTTTACGTATTAGATTAAACATGCTGCTCAACCCCTTTCTTTGTATAGAACATAATGTCTTCAAGAGTGGCCTTCTCAACCAAAGCCAGTTCACCAAAAATATCTTCTACACGTGCTTTATTGGCTGTTAATCCTACAAAGCCGTGAGCAGATTTTCGAATAGCTATAAACTCCCGTTCTGTATCTGCATCTAGTAACTCCACTCCGCCTTTTACAATGGCGTACTCTTCTTCAATTTGATAAAAGTCCTTTGTGAAAATATGGTCACCATTATGGATAAATGTAATATAATCTGCAATGCGATCTAAATCTGTCGTAATATGAGTAGAAAAGAAGATGGTTTTCTCCCCATCTTTCATGAGGTCACGTAAAATATCTAACAGCTCTCTACGAAAAATCGGGTCTAATCCAGACGTTGGTTCATCCATTATTATTAATTCCGCATGATGTGATAGAGCGATTGTTAACGACGCTTTCATCATCATTCCTTTTGAAAACGTCTTGATCTTTTTATTGAGCGGCAATTCAAATGTTTGAACATAATGATTGAATAGATTATCATCCCAATTTAAATAGGCTGGTTTTATAATTCCTTTCATTTCTGCTAACGTTATATTTTCATAAAAAACATTTTCATCGAACACAAAACCAATACGCTGCTTTATTTCTTTTTCATGCTCCTTATAATTCAAACCGAATATTGAAATCGTTCCATTGTCTGGTTGTAATAAATTCATAATCAATTTAATCGTCGTTGATTTCCCTACGCCATTCCCACCGATAAACCCTGTGACGAACCCTTTTTTAACAGTCAGGGAAAAATCCTTTAGTTGAAAACCATCAAAAGATTTTTGAACATGTTGTAATTCAATTACGTTTTTCATCAGTCATCCTCCGTATACAATAATGTCAGCATTTCCTTTAATTCTACTAAGCTTAAGCCCATTTCTTTACCGTTTTGAATGGCGACCAGTAACTTTTCTTCAATCACTTTCATCTTTCTTTCCTTCATCATCTCCATATTTTGCTCCGCTACGAATGAACCTTTTCCAACAATGGAATAAATGAAGCCATTTTTCTCAAGTTCCTCATAAGCTCGCTTTGTTGTAATGACACTAATCTCCAATTCCTTTGCGAGTTGGCGCATAGATGGGAGCGACTGACCTTCTTGTAATTCACCTGTTAAAATCAGCTTTTTAAGCTGAGCATAGATTTGCCCATAAATCGGCTCTTTTGAACTGTTTGAAATAATAATTTGCATGCAACTACCTCTTTTGTGATATTGTATATATACTTTATATACAATATATACATAACAGGGCTGTTTTTCAAGTTTTATTTTTCTGAAAATACAAAGAGTTTTAACTTAATGTAATTTCCCACTTTAATCCCATTTTTTCATAACACTGTCTTTTCCGATAAAAACCCATGTTTTGATTTACTCAAATTTGGGGTCATTGCCAAAACATGTGCTTGATTCAAAAGAAATCTACAAAATGT
>JAVWKG010000101.1:0-11255 GCA_036638655.1 Lysinibacillus sp.
TTCCTCCCTCCCTGTAATAATTGAATATCAAGATAGTAAGAATTACCTTTTCTCTAAATTTTACAATCCAAATAATTAAATTTCAACCAAAATTTGGTTTTTGAATAATATATGGTGTTATTTTACTATTAAGTGTTTGTTTGGATCATCTATTTCACTACTATACTTGATTTATACATGTACATTATTTTGAGTGGTTATTAAATCTAAGTAATAGTCGATCTTAAACAACCACCTGCTTGAGCAGGTGGTGAAAAACGAGTATAAATAACTTATTTATTGCACTAAAGCTATTTTTTGTTAATATAGCTAGACTCTCGAAAGTACTGGACAAGTGCTTGCTGAAGCAGTTCAACAAATTACTAGCCAAATTTGGGGGTAACCTTCATTTAAGTTAGGTTATAGAAAAGAACGCCAACTTCAAGATGAAGGCGCTCTTTTGTCTTGAAGTGGTTGTTTTGATTTAATGTCTATCCAATTATGACACCGTCGAAGAAGAGGTTGGGCGTGGATCTGATTGGTAACCATTATAAGGAGCTACAAGATTTTAATGCTCTATGAAAATTAATGCAGGTAAGTATCACCGCTTCTTAAAAGCACCTGCTCCACTTCTGTTTTTAGTGCTTGATTTGCATAACGTAAAGAAATATCCTCGCCTTTTGTTGCAATTTGCACATCGCTAAAGTACATATCGTTACGATGCCAACGAACAATATATATTTTCCGTTGTTGAAGTTGTCGTTTTAAGTTGTGGTGCTGTGAACGTAAGCTTTTCAAAAGTGCCTCTATTACCGCTTTATAGACTACTGTCATTTTGAGTGTTTCAATCGCTTCATAGTCGTGCTGTAGCGCGCGGATTGCCAAGTCAAGAATAATAAATTGATGTAACAATTGTCGTTCTTCTAAATTAATCATAATCTTCAGCTACAAACTGAGCGGTATGAATCGTATGCAGCTCAATACGTTTAATACTGACAGCTGTTTCAAGCAATAGTTGACGTCGTGTTGAATCCGTTGCCGTAATCACCCCTATTTCGCTACGCCAAACTTCATTGAGCCATAACTTGAGCATGACGGGTCTCTTCGTAACAACAGCTTGCTGTATGGTTTGTTGCAATTCCTCGAGCTCCCACTCCGTTTTTTCCTTTGGTAGCTCGGTTGCCTCATCTTGTTCCCATCTACGCAATAGCTGTACATGCTCTGGCAGCATCATTGCTGTCCATTTAATATTGCCACGGTCTCGAAGCATCTTTTTCCACTTCCTTTATCCAATATGTCCACCTACTAATCGAGCTCGCTGAATGGCTGTTCCGCCTTTTGTAAATGATACGGCACGCAGTAGAGAGGTTGCGCCAAAACGTTCGCGAATCGAATCCATCGTATGTCCGAGAATTTGACGTTGCTCCTTTGCTGTATCAAATAAATCGAGCTGTATGCTTTGCTCAGGCTCTAAGTTGGCAATGCGCACAGAAAGCTGCCTTGCAGGTTCTCCCACAAAATGAATGTCGAGTAACTCTTTACAGATAGCGAATAACTTCATCGTTTCATTTGTCGGCTCTGCTATTGTTTTTGACCGCTGAAAGCTTTTAGTCATCGCACTATGGCTATATGAAAGTCCGAATGATATCGTACGCCCTACATAGCCAGCAAGTCGGGCTCGCTTCGCTACATCCTCACACATTTCAAGTAGAACAACTAAAATCTCTGCTCGTGTATGATAATCACGCATGAGCATTTGCCCTTTGCCAAAGCTAATTTGTCCCTTTACGAGAGGTTCACCCAGCGTTGAAAGGTCAATGCCCCAAGCATGATGATAAAGTTGATTGCCAAGAATACCAAAGCGCTTTTCAAGCATGGCAAGATCCGCATGGGCTAAGTCATACACACTGAAAATACCTAAATTATTTAAGTTAGACTCCATCTGGCTCCCAATCCCCCACATTTTCGAAAGTGGACGAATCGACCAAAGCTTTTCAGGAATATCTTCGTATGTCCATTTTGTAAACCCCGTGTCTTTCGCATCTAAATCCAACGCAAGCTTAGCCATTAACATATTAGGACCCATTCCTACCGCTGAAGGAATACGAAAATGATTATAAATGGATTGCTGAATGGATTTTGTAACCTCCTCAGGCGTTCCCCATAACTGTTCCGTACCAGTTAAATCAATAAAGCTTTCGTCTACGCTATAAACATGAATTGCCTCTCGAGGTACAAATTGAGCAATGAGTCGTGTAATCGCCATAGACACTTCTAAAAAGAAGCTCATTTTTGGTTCGAAAAGCTGGATATCTGGATGCTTTGGTATTTCATGTCTGCGACTACCTGTCTTGATGTTGAACTTTTCTTTCATCACTGGTGATGCGGCTAAAACGATACTCCCAGGGTGCTCGAAACTACCGATTACAGCGATTGGTGTTTTCATTACATCCAGCCCATGTAGCAACGCCATACAGCTTGCATAAAAACACTTCATATCTATACAAATGATTGACCGTCTAGGCATGCTTTCGTAATTCAAATCACCTCACGCTCTCTATAAATGACCGGAACAATTGCTAAAACATTAGCGATAATAAAAGTTCGCTTTGCATTTTTCAAAAAACAAAGGGCTTGAAACGCATCACCAGCGATTTTTATGATTTTTATACGCCTTTTCGTGATTTCTCCTGACTGCGACATATACATCATGTTGACAAATTGATTGCGTTGCATTGCTTTCATCAGCTGTTTCTCCATCTTCTCCACTCCTTAAAATAAGAACACTTGTTTGTTTATATTTTAAGTACATATGTTCTATTTTGCAAGTGGGAATTTCAAGAAAAAATCCGCTTCTGGTGTAAGTTTATGTAGACTCCATTTTTTGTTTACATAATAATATTATGAACACACACTAACTTTCTCCATTAATATATTGAATCGTTTCGTATTATAATAGAAAGAAAACTCAAATTTTTTTCGAGAAAAGGAGCGTATGATGAAAAAATACATTTCTTTATGGCTACTCACTTTCTTATTATTTGGTTGTTCACAGCAAAGCGAAGTAGCGGATGTTGACAATTCGAAAAAGACTCCAGAACAGCAAACGGTCAATTCATTGGTAGAATTTCTCCCTAAAAATGGCACAACCTATTTCTTTGAGGGCGAAGGCAATGAGTTTGCCGGGTATACAGTTAAAACATTGGCTATTGACGATACACATATCGCACAAATCGAGGATAATGGTGGTGTTCAACAGCTAAAAGTTTATCGCATAACGAATACGTCAATTGACTTAATTTCCAAACAAGTTATTGATAAAACAGCTGTAATACCATCCGCTAGTAAAGTAAAATCGTACAAAAAAATCGAAACATTGCTCCAATTACCATTAAAAGCGGGGCATTCATTCGAAGGCTGGAATACTATTTCTATTTCAGAAAAAATGAACTTAGGATGGGGTCCATTAGATCAGATTATCGTCATCGAAAAAGTAGATAACACTCTACTCACACGAAAATACTTCGCTAAAGGCTACGGCCTCATTAAATCAGAATATATTATAGAAAATGAAGGCGAAGACCCATTTATCGTAACTTCAACTTTGAAATCTTTGAATTAAATTGCTTCTCAAATGCAAAAGTTTAACGCGCAAATAGAAGAAAAACCGGGCAAAACTATGCCCGGTCCTTTTTGGATTATTTGTAGCGGTGCGCCACTCTTTTCCCTACGAATACAATACACTTCGTAAGTGATTTTTCCATTTTTATTAGCGCTTCTATTTATTATAGTGACTCTTCGTTCCAGGAGGCGACTTCTGCGGAAATTCCACGGGCGGTAAGGTCACTTGTTAAAAAACTTATACTTACTCTTCGAAAAAATGTGTAATAAAGCTCCTCGACTTCGCCAGGAGGGCACTGAAAAACTCTAAAATGGAATTGTTTCATAGTAATTATTTGCGAAGTATTCATTTCATATGCAAGGATTTAACGCGACGGCGTGAGACTCCTTCGACGTGGGTAAAAGTCACTTCGAGAGTAAGGAGCTCCGATTCGAACCGAGCGTTCACGACACCGAGCCGAGCGCTTCTTTTGCAATGTTCACTTTTTATACTAACTTCGCTTTATTGCGTACTCACTTTTTAAAATACTGCTCAATCGCATCGATTAATTGCTCTATTGCTAAGGGAAGATGTCGATTTTTCATATAGACTAAATACACATTTCGACGTAAATACTCGCTATCGATTTCTTTTTGGACAATCGTATTGGCAGTTGGACCTTGTAAATATTTTTCAGGTAAAATCGAGATTCCTAAATTTTCCCGCACAAGGGATACAGCTGTTTCAAAACGTTCAATTTCAAACAAAACATTTGTATTCTCCCCAGCCCTTTCAAACGCATTCAATACATCGCTCCTCGTTTGAAACCCTTCCTTACTAAGAATGAGCGGTTCTTTACTTAGATCAGCAATTGTTAGCTTCTCTCTACTCGCTAATGGATGATTGAAAGGTAACACGGCCACAAGACGCTCCTCATACAAGCTTTTCACTTCGAAATCTTCATCGTCGACCAATTGATTTGTGATAATTACATGTGTTTGATAGCTTCTAAGCGAATCCTTCACACGTTCACTTCCCAAAATTTCAACTAAATGAAACACCATTTTTGGATAAATTCTTTTGTATTCGGCAATTACTTTAGGGAGCCATTGCTTGATGGATTCCATCACGCCTATTGTAATAACGCTTGTACCATGTACGACCACTTCATCCATTTCTATTTTCAAAACTTCTATATTTTTCAGTACGACAATCGCTCTTTCATATAATAGTTGACCCGCTTCTGTTAAATGGAGCTTTCGCGTATTTCTTTCGAGTAAAGGCGCTCCAATTTCGTGCTCTAATTTCTTAATGGCATTACTTAACGAAGGCTGCGAAATATGTAGTTTTTCAGCCGCCTTTGAAAAATTCATATGTTCGATTACTGAGACAAAATATTGTAATTGCTTTAAATCCATAATTAACCCGCTTTCCCATTTATAGCTTAAAGCTATAGATTAATATCAATTATATATTAGTAAATATAATTTGACGAATATATAATTAGTTTACACTACACGAAACTTGTTAATGGAGTTGATATGAACATGTATACAATGACCGATAAAAAACAATGGCAAGGTCGAATAGACTCAACAACGAATACGAGTAGTTTCCGCTTCCATCAAAAAGTACAACGCGTTCCTATTAATGATGTAAGCGTTTCAGATAACGCACAAGCTGGAATTGTCGGATTTATATGCGAGGAAGGTGTTCGCCGCAATCAAGGTCGTCTTGGCGCAGCTCATGGACCAAACGCCCTCCGTGGGGCATTAGCAAGCTTACCTTGGACATTTCAAGAAGAGCAGCAAGTTATCGATGTTGGCAATATAATTTGCCTGAATCACGCACTAGAAGACGCACAGCAAGAACTAGGGGAAATCATCGAAACATTGCTACAAAAGAAAATGAAATGTATCGTACTTGGTGGTGGTCACGAAACATTGTATGGTCATTATTTAGGTGTCCGTTCTTCACTAGCGAATGATGCGAAAATTGGCATTATTAATATCGATGCACATTTTGATTTACGCTCCTATGAAGTCCAACCTTCATCCGGTACAATGTTCCGACAAATTCTTGAACAAGATCCGAATACAGACTACTTTGTACTCGGCATTCAGCGTTATGGCAATACGAATGAGTTATTTGAAAAAGCACATGAACTACAAGTAGAATACGTTTTGGAAGAAGATTTAGTAGCAGAAAACAAAACCACAATCATGAATCAGCTGCAACAATTTATGGACAGCCATGATTATATTCTCCTCACTTTATGTATGGATGTATTAAATGCAGCGTTTGCACCAGGAGTGAGTGCACCCTCGCCATTTGGTCTTGAACCGAATGTAGTACGCTCCATCATTCAAAAAGTAACAACACATCCCCATACCTACTCTTTTGATATTTGCGAAGTCAATCCATCACTTGATGAAAACGGGAGAACAGTCAAACTAGGTGCCTATTTTACCTATGAAGCACTCAACAATTTAATTAGGGGGAATGGCTAATGATTGAATTCGATCAAATTACAACATTATTTTTAGCAGTTGCCCTTTTTGCATTGGGTACATATTTAATAAATAAAATAAGTTTTTTAAAGCGTTTCTGTATTCCAGCACCCGTTATAGGTGGTTTAATGTTCGCAGCCGTAGCAACAATTTTGAAAACAACAGGAACGTTAGAAATATCACTTGATACTTCTTTACAAAGCTTATTTATGGTTACTTTTTTCACAACAATCGGCTTAGGAGCAAGTTTTAAACTTGTCAGGCTTGGCGGTAAATTATTAGTGATCTATTGGCTAGCTTGTGGATTCCTAGCATTAATGCAAAATGTCATCGGCGTATCACTCGCTTCTCTCATGGGCATTCACCCGTTAATCGGTATGATGGCCGGTGCTGTCTCGATGGAAGGTGGACATGGTTCTGCCGCAGCTTTCGGACAAACATTAGAAGATATGGGCATTTCTTCTGCTATGACAATCGGAGCTGCCGCTGCAACTTGTGGCTTAGTAGCTGGTGGATTAATTGGCGGACCAATCGTTAAGTATTTAGTAACTAAACATAATTTAACACCGGATGATCAGGAAATAGCAGAAGTAGAATTAGAAAACAAAGATGAACAAATTACAACTGATTCTTTCTTTACACAAGTTCTATTAATCACATTTAGTATGGCTGTTGGCACTTATGTCGGTGCCCTATTCTCTGAGGCCACTGGATTTGTATTGCCAAGCTATGTTGGCGCGATGTTTGTAGCAGTTCTAGTACGTAATGTGATGGACAAAGTAAAACCAGATGCTGTTAATATGAAAAGCATTTCACTTATCGGTGATATCACATTAGGTATCTTCCTATCAATGGCTTTAATGAGCGTTAAGCTATGGGAAATTGCTGATTTAGCATTACCTTTATTTATCATTGTTTTTGTGCAAGTATTATTTATCGTTGTGTTTAGCATCTTTGTGTTATTCAAATTATTTGGGAAAAATTACGATGCAGCTGTAATGGTAGCTGGATTTGCAGGACATGGTTTAGGTGCAACACCGAATGCTATGGCCAATATGTCAGCCGTTACGCAACGTTATGGCCCATCTAAAAAGGCATTCATCATTGTTCCAATTGTTGGTGCGTTTTTAATCGATGTATTCGGAATTCCTATTGTTATAACGACAATCAATTTATTTAAATAATAAAAAGCTGGGCTACTCCTCTTTAGAGATAGCTCAGCTTTTTTGTTATTTCAACTCTTTTCCTTTATCAAGGATAAAGTTACCTAAGAGGGATTTCACCGGTATTTTATTGACGACTTCGTCACTTACATTCGCTACTTCCTGCAATACTTCCATTAATTGCTGACTACCTGACCAATGCTTGCCGATAACAGATGGTCCTAAGCGGTTCACTAAAACATTTACAACAAACGTAGCCATAATAATGTCATCCATATAGCCTCCAAAGCCGATAAGCCCTTCCGGCAAAAAATCTAAAGGTAGCATAAAATAAGCAACAGCTCCACCAATGAGTGCTCTATTTTTCCCATCAATCGTAGGATCCATTAATGCCTTCACGAGCAAATGAAATAAATCAGGAGCAAATAATAAATATTCCGTAAACTTATTTTTCTTTCCTGTTTTAGATTCTAAGAAACGCACTAATTTCATGCGTAACTTATCATAAAAATCTAGTTGTTCTTTTTCTGAAGGTAGGGATTGCTGTTCGCTCATCTGGATTCCACCTTTGCATAGGTTATTATTTGAAGTGCATCATTTTATATCGGCTGAGCGCCCCAGCCAAGCATTTCACATACTTTTAGTAGCATAACACGCTAACTAATAGTGTCGTCAAGTTTAGTAAATTTTATGTATGCGAAAAACTTGTATTCATGATCGATATGACACTAGTGAATACGAATAAAATACGAGAATATAGAAAAAGGTATCCTAAACTACGGATACCTTCATTCAACGGAAATAATTGCAATTACTTAATTAAAGTTTAGTTACGTTAGCAGCTTGTGGTCCGCGGTTGCCATCTACAACTTCGAATTCCACTTTTTGACCTTCGTCAAGCGTTTTAAAACCTTCGCCTTGAATTGCTGAGAAGTGTACGAATACATCGTTTTCGCCGTCTACTTCGATGAATCCAAAACCTTTTTCTGAGTTAAACCATTTTACTGTACCTTGTTTCATAAAAGAAAACCTCCAAAGAAATAAAAGTGAACAATATGTAATTTCTTCAACGAATAAAAAATTCACATATTACAAAGAGTACCGAACGAACCCGATCACTGTTTGTAATATGTGAATCAATGTTTCCGGTGAAGCAATTTAATTGTTAAAGTAAGTATACTGAATAGGCAGAATTATGTCAATATTCCTTTTTCTTCTGATTACTTCGGTTCAACAACAATAATGCCATGATATACTTGTGCATCATCATCACAGGCTTCACAGTAAAAACATTCTTCCTCTGACCAAAAACTCCAATACTTCCCCTCTTTGCTTTGTTCATTTTCATACGTATTTCGAAAAAGCGTTAGTGTCTTTTGTAGAGCTGGCTCATATTGCTCTTTCGTTTCAAAATAATCCGTGGAAACAATATTGCTTTCCCAGCCATCAAATTTCCACCAAGGCTCATAATCAGCTTTCATGTAAATTATTGCATACATTTACGTCACGTTCCTTGCTGTAATAGAATACTACCATTTTAGCAAAGACACGTGAAATGTCTATTATTACACACTTTAATATGCTACTATTATGGGTGTATTTATCTATATATAAGGAGGTATTTTATGTTTTCTAGTATAAGACCAAAGGCCGATTTAGATGAGTTATTACAACGTGGAACGGACTTAAACGCGTCTGGTCGCTTTAATAAAACATTAGCATTTAATCATTTTAATTCTGGGGACGAGCAAAACTTAAAAGACCTTTACAATAAATTGCAAGAAATCCAACCTTCCATGTGCGGTATTTTCACACATTATTTAAATGAAATTTCGCCATCGTCAAACAATATAATTAGTGACGACAATATCAACGAATACTTACGACAGTTTTTTCTTGGCTCTCGTGATAATACATACATCGATGAAACCGTTAAATTTTTCAATCTACTTAGAATAAACCAGTATGAACCTGGAAAACTAATTGTCGTATTCAATCAGTTCGCCTTTTATATTACAACTTATATTTTACATAATTTCGGCCTTAAGCCAAACAAAGCCTTCGAGTACATGAAATCTTTCCAATCCGCAGTGAATGTGGATCAGGAAATTTTAGTTGAAGTACTTACTGAACGAATTTTAGAAAATGTCATCACTGAAATATCATCTTTAATGGACGTCAATGCAAAAATTATGTATATGAAAGATTTAGTGCTAAGCTTAGACACGCAAAATGAAGAAATTCAATCTTCTACAGCATCGATTGAAGAAATTGCGGCTTCCATTAATGAAGTTGCTCGAACTTCTTCAAACATTTCTGAGAAAACGACTGAATCTGTCGATTATGCAACAGAAAGTAAAAATGCGATTGAGCATGCCCTTTCAGAAATCTTTAAAACAGAAGATACATTTTCTAGTATTGTGGAAACGTTTGCTGAGTTACAAAAACATGTCAATGATATTGAAAATGTTGTCACGCTTATTAACCAAATTGCCGATCAAACAAACTTACTCGCATTGAATGCCTCAATCGAAGCGGCTCGCGCTGGAGAACACGGTAAAGGGTTCGCTGTCGTGGCACAAGAAGTACGTAAATTAGCAGAAGGAACCGTTTCAGCTTTGACTGAAGTTTCTTCAAATGTTCAACATTTAAAAACGTATTCAAATAATGTATCCAAGTCAATTACTGAAACGACTGCGATCATTAAAGAGGCCACTCGTGAGGCAAAGGACTCCTTACCTTTACTAAACTCGATTGTTCATGCGATTGAAGATATCAATTTAGATGTGACGAACACAGCTGCTATTTCACAGCAACAAGCGGCTGCAATCGATGATGTCTCAACACGCATGATTGCGGTTTCTAGCTTGCAAGATGATATTCGCGATTATAGCCATAATACATCTCGTGATATTCACTTACTTGGACAAGAAATTAACCGATTCCGTTTAGATATCGTGGAACAAAATAATTTACAGCTTTCATCAATCGCATTATTACAATTATCAAAAGCAGATCATATTTTGTGGAAATGGAAAATTTATAATATGTTCCTAGGTTTAGAAGTTGTGAAACCGAATGATGTCTCTTCTCATCTTGAATGTCGCCTCGGGAAATGGTATACATCTGAGAGAGCAAAAACACGTTTTGGTCATTTACAAGAATATCGTGACTTAGATCAACATCATGCACGTGTCCATACTTCTGCAAAACTAGCTGCAGAGACCTATGCTTCAGGGGATTTAACGAAAGCGGAAGTCCATTTAAAAGAGGTAGAACTTGCTTCAGAAAACGTGCTACACTACTTAAATACTCTAATTTCTATTTTAGAAAAGGAACGTGTGATGCAGTAAGTGAAAAACTTTGCGGTGGAAAAAGCCACCCCTCATTTTTCAGCTCTGCGCTATTACAGGAGGTTTTCAAATGAACAAACGTGCGTTCATAAGATTTTTCGGTGATGTTTATGGTACAGGCTATCGCTTTTTCATCAAGCAAAAAGCGATTGATTTAGGTCTCAAAGGGTACTGTAAGTTAAATGATTCAGGACAAATCGAAGTCGAAGTTGAAGGATCGCAAAAAGCAATAGATGAGTTTTTAAAATTTGTGCAAAAAGGTGTGAGCCCCCAAGCAGATTCTAATTCATTTAACTTGGAGATTTTTTCGGATTTAAAAGGTTATGTACGTATGGAGTCGGATATCGTGTAATCCGACTTCATTTTTAATAAAGTGCTGTAATACCAACGTGCACAAGGCTTTTCTAAGGTTATCAAAATCGACTGACTACGGTTTTGACTACGGTTTATCTAAAATAGCGTTGTCGGGGGCAAGTTTTTATATTCTAACTAAGTAAGGTTGTAGCTAATAATGCTTCAATCTTTTTTTGTGGGTCAATTATAAGAATAGCTTACTGACATAAAAAATAGCACTGCTTGACTAGCGAAAGAACAAAATAAAACCCTCCACAGAATATGTGGTAGGCATGTAAAAAGCACACCCTATGTG
>JAVWKG010000102.1:0-4615 GCA_036638655.1 Lysinibacillus sp.
TATTGTACAAACAGGTCAATATAGTGAAAACTTAGGTGAACTTGATCTTACTTTTGATGATAACGGTGCTGTAATCGAACATTTTGGTCAGTTACACGCTTTAAATGACAAAAACAACCCTGTTGAGCCAGATGCTGAGGCAGCAGCACTTCTTGCACCTTATTCAAAAGAAATTGCTGCTGTTAAGCAACAATCTACAGGTACTACAGCCGTATCCGTACTGGATGGTAAACGTGGACTTTGGGGTGTGCGTGCTGGTGAAACAAATCTTGGGAACTTAATTACGGATGGAATGCTTGCTGGTGCGAAAAAAATCGATCCGGAAGTACAATTCGCTTTCCAAAATGGTGGTGGTATTCGCGCTAGTATCGATGCTGGCGATATTACAGTCGGCGAAGTTATGACGGTTATGCCATTCGGAAACGCACTAGGTATTGTGAAATTGACAGGTGCTGAAATCTATGAAATTGCAGAACATAGCGTAAAAGAATTCCCGAAAGAATCTGGCGGCTTCTTGCATTTCTCTGGCTTAAATGTTGTTTTCGACGGTAAAGCAGAACCGGGTAAACGTGTAAAATCGATTACACTTAATGGCAAAGAACTTGATAAGGCGGCTTCCTATAAAGCTGCAACAAACACGTTCACTGCTAAAGGTGGCGATAATTATGATACATTAAAGAAAGTGTATGAGGATGGTCGTGTAAGCGAACCTGGCACGATAGATTTTGAAATGTTCATTAGTCACTTAAATACACTTAAACAAGTAAATCCAGTAGTGGAAGGCCGTATCACTGCGACAATTCCATTTACTGATGTCAAAAAGGGTTCTGAAACAGAGGGCTTTGTACGCAATCTGTACTATCGTGATTTAACAGAGGGTACTTCACCTACAACTTACTCACCTGCTAACAACTTAACTCGTGCACAAGCAGCATCACTTATCGCTCGTACGTTAAAACTTGAGGCAAAAGGTAATACTACATTCTCTGATATTTCTAATTTAGAGGCAGCTACGCAAAAGGAAATTACAGCACTTGCCGAAGCTGGGATTGTAAAAGGTAAAAACGGTAAATATAATCCAAATGACAAAGTAACTCGTGCGCAACTAGCACTGATGTTTGCGCGTGCTTATGCCTCACAAAACGAGGGGAAAACTGGACTAAAAACTGATTTCAGCGACATCTCTAACTATGATATTGAAGCCAAAAATGCAATCGCCCTTGTAAAAGAACTAGGCATCGCAAGTGGTTCGAACGGCAAATTCTTGCCATCTAACAACGCAACTCGTGCACATATGGCCAAAATGCTTTCTAACTACATTCCATATGTGAAGGAAACAAAGTAATAATTCGTAACAAAGCCCGCCCCCGAATTTAGGGAGCGGGCTTTTACATTATTGAATTAAAAATTGAATTGGAAGTTATCCGGGTCTTGCCCAGAGCGTTGATTTCGATTCAAGACATGCATTTTTTCCATTTGTGCCGCTGATAATTCAAAGTCAAAGATTTGCGCATTTTCCTCAATACGACTCGGTGTTACTGATTTCGGAATAATAATCGTATCACTTTGTAAATGCCAGCGTAAAACAACCTGCGCCGCCGACTTCCCTACTTCCTGACCAATTTCAACAATTGCAGGATCATTTAACACACCACCACGACCAAGTGGTGACCACGCCGTTACAGCAATTCCATGGTTCGCACAAAAAGCTTTTAAATCATGTTGCTGCAAATAGGGATGAGCCTCAATTTGATTGACCATTGGTTGGACATTCGCTTTTGCCAATATCTTTTCTAAATGATGTGCATGATGATTGGAAACACCTGTAGCACGGATTAGTTTTTCATCATATAAACGCTCTATCGCACGGTATGTGTCTTCAAATGTTTCTGGTACTGCCCAGTGCGTTAAGTATAGGTCTAAGTATTGTAAATCTAACTTTTTCAAGGACATTTCAAATGCACGTAGCGTTGCATCATATCCTTGGTCACTGTTCCATACTTTTGTTGTGACAAAAACATCTTCACGAGGAACGCCCGAATGACGCAGCGCCTCTCCTACTTCTTCCTCATTGCCATATAATGAAGCTGTATCGATAGCTCGATAGCCCACTTTAAGTGCCTTATCTATTGCTTGCAATGTTTCTTCACGCTCGGTCATTTTATAAACACCTAATCCTAAGCGAGGCATTTCTACTCCATTTACTAATGTTTTTGTAGACTGTAAATTCAATGATCCCATCCCCTTTCTTTCCTAGTTTAATTATACAAAAGATTGGAATAGAATACGCCACTTTAGTTTAGTTCTTCTTTTCATCCTCATTTAATTGAATAGGATCTGCAATACGATTATCTTCCGCGAGTTCTACACCATCACGAATGCGTTCCATTTGTTTCCCGAGCTCTTGTACTTCTTTAAAGTTAGCTGCCATTGTACCATTTTCTATTTCAGATATTTTCTTTTCCATGTTCATCACCTCGGTAGTAGTTTCCCCTATTCCTTAGGCTTTGAACCATTTCTGTCATAAATTATTATGGATAGTCGTTTCATTTTTATAGTAGATAAGCTATACTGAAAGGAGATTTCTTTACAAACATGAGGAGGGTTCTTCCATGAAATTAATATTAATCATTGGTGTTACAGTTGCTTTCTTAACTGCGATTTTCACTGCTGGATACGAAAACGACTACTCATCAGACAAATAAGTACCTCAAGAAAATCACTAAGCGTGCACAATATGCATACTTAGTGATTTTCTTTTTTACTATTTTAGCCCAGGATACCCCTGCTGTCGTAGCGCTTCATAAATAACAATGGCCGCAGTATTCGATAAATTCAATGACCGTATATGCTCACTTTGTGGAATGCGTAAGCACATATCACGACGCTCATAAGCGAAATCATGTGGCAAGCCTGTTGTCTCCTTACCAAACATAAAGTAAATGTCACGGTCCTGATTACTAAAATTATGCGTCGTGAAAGGCTCCTCACTGTATGTTTCGATTAAATACAAGTCACCCTGTTCCGATACTTCTAAAAATGCTTCTAATGAATCATGATACACGACGTTGACATTATGCCAGTAATCTAAGCCAGCACGCTTAAGCATTTTATCGTCTGTTGAAAAACCCAGTGGACGGATTAAATGTAGAGATGTATTTGTACCAGCACAAGTACGTGCAATATTGCCTGTATTTGCTGGAATTTCCGGTTGATATAAAACGATATGCAATGGCATGATGATACACTCCCTTAACTAAAAAAATGTAAACCTTTATCAATTTCAACGAGCACTTCCTCGTCTTGTTCCTTATCTTTTGCAGTTTGTAGCGCCGCTTCTGCCACATTTCCACCAATCTTACCTAACGCCCACGCAGCTGTTCCACGAATAACAGGACGACTATCCTTTTCTAACAGCTCCACTAAATCTGGCACAGCCGCTTCCTCTTTAAAGTGAGCAAGTGCAAAAATAGCATTGCGTTGAATCGGCTTTTTCCCACGCCAAGAACCTGACACATGACCAAACTTCTCTTTGAACTCACGATTTGAAATTGTCAGCAGTGGCACAAGTAATGGCTTTGCTAACTCTGGATCAGGCTTAAATTCCTCGTGAATCCAGTTAATCTTGCCTTTATTTTTCGGACAAACTGTTTGGCATGTATCACAACCATACAAGCGATTGCCAATATGTGAGCGGAACTCATCTGGCAAGCTTCCCTTCGTCTGCGTCAAAAAGGCAATACAACGCTGAGCATCTAGCTGTCCGCCTTCTATTAATGCACCTGTTGGACAAACATCCAGGCACAAACGACAATCCCCGCATTCATCTTCCATCGGTGTATCCGGCGCAAATGGAATATTCGTAATTAGTTCACCTAAATATACGTAGGAACCAAATTCCGGTGTAATAATCGAGCAGTTTTTGCCGCTCCAGCCAATGCCCGCGCGCTCAGCCACAGCTCTATCGACAAGCGCTCCCGTATCGACCATCGATTCAATACGCACACCTGCTATCCGCTCCTCTAGCCACGCTGTTAACAATGCCATTCGTTCACGCAATGCTGTATGATAATCGACTCCCCAAGAAGCACGACAAAAAATTCCACGTCTTGCCCCCTTCTTACCAACAGGGGCATCTTGCATACGCGACGGGTAAGCTACCGCAATCGCTACTATACTTTCTGCTCTGTCTAGCAGTTGCATTGGCTCTGTACGTTTATCAATATCCGCTTCCTCAAAACCCGATTGATAGCCGAGTTCTTGCTGACGTCGCAGTCGATTTTTTAATTCTGTAAACGGAGCTGCCGTTGTGAAGCCAATTTTATCGACCCCAATAGACTGTGCATACGCCACAAATTCACTTTGCAATGTACGTATGTTCATTTTAATTTCAACTCCTTACATGTTATACTAATGGAAATATATATAATAGGTGATGATTCCATGGAAATTTCTCTTAATCAGTCTCTTTCTACACAATATCCCGAGTTAAAAATCGGCATTATCCATTATACCAAAATTATCGTAGCAGATTCTCCTCAAATGATTAAAGGTCGTATGCAATTGTATCAGGAAAATCTATATATAGAAATGCAAGACACTCCTGTGACAGATC
>JAVWKG010000102.1:4625-11231 GCA_036638655.1 Lysinibacillus sp.
GGCGCCGATTGTGGAAAGAACTTGGAGCGGACCCAAACCGTTATCGTCACGCTGCGGAAAGTCTAATGCGTCGTGTTAGTAAACAAAACTATCTAACACCCTTTCATTCTGCTGTTGATTTAAATAACTTCTTTTCATTGCAATACGAAATTCCAGTCGGTATTTACGACGTAAGTCATCTTAAAGGTAACTTAGAAATCGCACTTGGTAGTGAAGAAACAGGCTATGAAGGCTTGAATGGTCACTTTACTTCATTACAAAACATTCTCTATAGTCGAGATGAAGTAAGTCCATTTGGCTCGCCATTCGTCGATTCAATACGTACTGCGGTAACAGAAGAAACAACAGAGGCTTTACATATTTTTTACCTTCGCCCATCTCTATCAGATGAAGAAGCAGAAAAACTACTAGCCTCGGCTGGAAAAATGTTCAACCAAATCCACGGTGGTGACTATACCACTGATCTCTTAACAAATGTAACGCCAACTATTTCAATTTAAAGGATGTGTTTTCATGACTATTAATCTTGCAGAAGCGGTTAAACTGAAAGGTATTTTAGCAAAAAAGGTTCAGGAACTTATAAGTGAGCTTAACAATAGTGCCTTCGTAACTATCGAGAAGGGAGAATTACCGAAAACAAGTAATCGTGCAATGCCAATAATTGAAGCGGAGTTGTCACAAATCCGACTAGACATGCGTACATTAGACCGCCTTGTATACGAAGCAAACATTCAAAATAAGGTAGCTTTTAAAAGCCAACAGCTAGCACTTGTCGAAGCAATTGAACTAGCAAAACAACTCCGTGCTGAAACAGATCTTTGCAAACAATTTAGCATGCACGAGAAAGAAACCGTGCGTATGGGCTACGGTGACAACTCTATGCTATATGAAATTGCAATGTATGAACCCGCACAATATCGAGAGCGTGCAGCTACACTCGAAAAAGATGCACATAAACTGTCCAATTTAATTAATGCTAAAAACTATAGCGTCGAAATTAACTTCGATGATTCTCGCTATTTCTAATCTCGGTACGGTGAGACTCCAAACCGAGATGGATTTGATGTTTTCGACGCCCTACCTTTAAGTAGAAACCAATAACATGTCACCTATTACTATATGACCGATGACCAATAACCAACTATAGGCAATGGCCATATCAAAAAACTCATGTAATTTAGTCGAAAACGCCATCCTTAAAACTCTCTTACGCCTAAAAGTGTAAGAGAGTTTTTTTCTTCATTCAATAGAAAATCTTCCTATAGGTGGGTTTATGAAGGAAGATTAAGCCTCTAGCGGATGTCTACTTCCTCTATCAATTGGACAAACTGCTAAAAGTACAATTGAAGGGAGTAGTAATAATAATGAATCATTCTCATGAAAATCCAAATGAAACAGAAGATACATTGACGAATCGACAAGGACATCCTATTACTAACAATCAAAATTTACGGACTGTTGGTAATCGAGGACCTGCAACACTTGAAAACTATGATTTCTTGGAGAAAATAAGCCATTTTGACCGTGAGCGAATTCCTGAGCGGGTTGTCCATGCCCGTGGTGCTGGTGCGCACGGCTATTTTGAAACATATGGTGTTGTCGGTAATGACCCTATTTCCAAGTATACGAGAGCCAAGGTTTTCCAAAACAAGGGTAAACAAACCCCTGTTTTCGTACGTTTTTCAACAGTCATTCATGGAGGTCACTCACCTGAAACACTTCGTGATCCGAGAGGCTTTGCTGTAAAATTTTACACAGAGGATGGCAACTGGGATTTAGTCGGCAATAATTTAAAAATCTTCTTTATTCGTGATGCCATGAAATTTCCTGATATGATTCATGCCTTCAAACCGGATCCGCTTACGAATATTCAAGATGTCGAACGCTTTTTTGATTTCTGCGCAAGCTCCCCTGAATCTTTCCATATGGTTACTTTTGTATATTCACCGTGGGGCATTCCTGCGAATTATCGAATGATGCAAGGTTCTGGCGTCAATACGTATAAGTGGGTGAACAGCGAGGGCAAAGCTGTGCTCGTCAAATATCATTGGGAACCATTACAGGGTATTAAAAATTTAACCCAAGAAGAAGCGGAAGAAATACAGGCAAAAAACTTTAATCATGCTACACAGGATTTATACGATGCCATTAAAAATGGTGATTATCCAGAGTGGGAGTTAAACATGCAAATTATGGAGGACGGACCTCACCCAGAGCTTGATTTTGACCCACTCGATGATACAAAACTTTGGCCAAACGATCAATTCCCTTGGTACCCAGTAGGCAAAATGGTGTTAAATAAAAACCCCGAAGACTATTTTGCTGAGGTAGAACAGGCAACATTCGGCACAGGTGTCCTAGTTGACGGATTGGATTTCTCAGATGATAAAATGCTACAAGGGCGAACATTCTCTTATTCCGATACACAGCGTCATCGCGTTGGTGCAAACTATTTACAACTGCCCATTAACGCACCGAAAAAGCGAGTGGCAACGAACCAAAATGGTGGGCAAATGCTCTATAAACGCGATCTTGCACCAGGACAAAACCCGCATATAAATTACGAGCCATCTATGCTAAATGGTTTAAAAGAAGCAACACAACACGGAAAGGAACATACACCATTCATTGAAGGTAATCTCGTCCATGAATCCATTGATCGTCAAAGTAATACACAGCAAGCTGGTGAAACATATCGCAACTTTGAACAATGGGAAAAGGATGAACTGTTAGTAAATTTAATTCGTGATTTATCAAGCTGTCAAAAAAATATTCAACAAGCAATGGTGGCATTAGCAGAAGAAGCGGATGCAGAATATGGGCGCTTATTAAGGAAAGGTTTAGAAGCCGCTGGGCATGCCTCTTCCTCATCCCATCCATTAGCCAATATAGATGGAGATACTACGCCAGATATAGCCATTGAAAAGGGACATGACGCAGAGCCTTATTAAAATATATTCGTCTGTCCACACACACTTCTACAATTTGAAATACCATGCCCGTAACAGGCATGGTATTTTAAATTTCTATACGCTCACTATTATTTATTGCACACCCGGTAAAATGCGTAATACCTTTTCCTGTGCATCTAAAATAGCCTCTACGCCTAGCGGAATAGCAAAATTCGGTGTATCATGTCCCATCTTAAATCCAGCTACAACAGGTACACCTAACGTCCCAAAATACTCTTGCAGCACTTCCATTAACGCTGCTTCATCTGCTTCTGTATTCGTAAATGAGCCAACTACTACTCCAGCAACTTGATCAAATTTCCTTGCTTGTTTTAATTGTTGTAGCATTACATCAATACGAGGTAATGCTTCACCAATATCTTCTATAAATAGCAGCTTACCTTCTGTACGAATTTCAAATTTCGTACCTAGACTATTCACAATACGCGTTAAATTCCCTCCTGTTAAAATACCTCTCGCAACTCCAGGTACAAGTGTTGTAAGCGGTGAAATATGCTCTGTATACTGTACCTCCATCGGTGAAAATAATTGCAAGAACATTTTTTTCGATAAATCATCCATTTTAACCGAAGACATTAGCATTGGACCATGGAAGGTCACTAAATCTGAAAATTCATTGATCGCTGTATGTAAATACGTTACATCTGAAAAGCCCCAAACAATTTTCGGATTTTCTGCTAACAACTCATAATCAATTTTTTCCGCAATGCGTGCCATTCCATATCCGCCTCGTACACAAAAAATAGCCTTAATTTCTGGGTCTTCAATCATCGCATGGAAATCAGCAATTTTCTCCTCGTCTGTTCCCGCAAAATAGCGATTTTCTGCACCAATTGTTTTCCCAATTTTATAAGATAACCCAAGCTCCTCTAAAAATGCGGTTGCTTCAGATAATTTCTCCATTTGTACTTTACTAGACAATGCAATAAGCCCAACAGTATCACCTTTCACTAAATGACGCGGTGTTATTTTCATTAAATATCTCCTCCTACTTACTTAGCTCTTATTTTATCATATGTAATCTCCATCCTTCCCTTGAATCGATGATAGAACAATCATTATCTCAATTACTTTTGGATGGTCATCCTTTCTTAACAGGCGTTACAGCGTTCAATACACGCTTAAACTAAAAACGAGTATAATTATGTGAATTAGGTTACTTTAAGTATTAGAGGAAGGATATGATTTCTATGACTATCACTAAACAAGTCGAACAATACTTACAACATATTCAATTTAAAGGATATTTAGAGCCAAGCGTAACCTTACTAGGCATTTTACAAACTCGCCATCTTCACACAATTCCATATGAAAATTTAGATGTAGTCTTAAATAATCAAATGTCCTTTGAAATACCAGCACTATTTAACAAACTTATTCATGAAAAGCGTGGTGGTAATTGCTTTGAACTAAATATCTTATATAGCTGGTTATTAAGCGAACTTGGTTTTTCAGTCACTAATCGATATGCTCAATTTTGGCGTAATGTAGATGTAGATACAACTCCAGAAAATGTTCCACTACATCAACTGCTCATTGTCAAAATTGCAGGCCTTTCTTATATAACGGACGTCGGCGTTGGTGCACTTGCACCATGTAAGCCAGTCCCTTTACTAGCCGATCATAAACATTATGAAGGTAATGAGCTCTATCAAATTAAAAGAGATGACAAGTACGGCTGGATGCTTTACGAACAAACCCAGCATAATTGGCGTTTACTTTATTCATTTAATGATGAAGATAATGACACCCGGTTCACCCCCAGATTATCCAATCAACCAAATAAAATTGCCATGATTCGCACTGAACAAGGACGCAACACAATGTTAAACAATGAATTTCGTATATATACAGGCAATAGTGCCATGACCTTCAGCGTAAAATCAGAACAAGAATGGCAAAATGCTTTATTACAGTATTTTGGCATCTCGATTTAATAAAAAAAACGGCATGTGATTTTCTCACTTGCCGTTTTTACTATGTTAGCGTGCCGTACGCTTCATAAGCTCTAGTACGATTCCCCCTTTTTGTTCTACCTTTTTAACAAGTCCAATATTTGGTGCAAAATAATGTGTATTAATTGAGCCATCATGTGTGTACATTTGTTCCACAACTATTACATTATTATACGTTACTCCACCAGCTTGAACCATTGCATTTGTGTCTTTAATAGTTAATCGGTAGCCCACAGCTAGCCCAATTTCATCTTCATATTCATGTCGCATAATACCTATTCGTATCGGCATAGTTAAAATCATATCGTAATGACTTCCATTTATAGAACCTTGGGCGTAATCAAACTTATTTTGAGTGAGAATTTCATTGTCAAAAGAAATACTATTCGTATTATTTTTCACTTGCCAAACTTGATTCCCCTCATTCATTTGTAGAAAACGAGACTCTAATAGTAGCGACTGCTTGTTTAAATCAGATTGATAACGATACGTATAAACATAGTCTTTATCTTTCAATAAGTTGGGTGATGTTAATGTCATCGCTCTAGCCAAAAATGCTGAAAAGTGAGCACGTGTTAACTGTGTTGCGGGTTTAAACGTTTGATCAGAATAACCTCTTGTTATATTATTACTCGATATAGCCATGATAGCTAGGTAGTTACTCATGCTACTACTTACATCATGAAATATTAATGGGTTTTCTCCAGTTTTTAGTTTAAATGCTCGTTGTAATACTATTGCCATATTACCACGCGTCATTTTTCCATTTGGATTAAAATTTTCTGCTTTAATAAAAATATTAGCATTTTGGGCTGCAGCAATTTCTTTATAATTGTGATGTGTAGTAGGTACATCTTTATAATTTGGATTATTTACATTTTTTGTATCTAAGTTCAATCCACGAGTTAACAACACGGCAACTTGAGCACGTGTTACTAAATTATTTGGTCTAAATGTTCCATCTGGATATCCTTCGATTATTTTTTGACTCACCAAATAATCAATCTCTGTTTTAAGTGTATTTGTAGTTGAAACATCTTTAAAGCCAGCTTCTGCATGAACTTTCTCTATTTGAGTAAATAACAGCATCATGATCGAAATAATACCTATTGGAAATATTTTCTTCATTCTTCCACCCCTTAAATGTAGTATTACTAAATAATAACATTAATTACCATAAATGTATAACGTGAGAATCGTCTAAACACATTAAAAATTTCGGAGATACAAAAAAAGACCCTCAAACATTTGTATCAATGTTTGAGGGTCTTACTCTATATTCTAAAATCTAGTAAATTTAACTTGTGGTACCGAAGGTGGGACTCGAACCCACACGCCTCGCGGCATCGCATTTTGAGTGCGACGTGTCTGCCATTCCACCACTTCGGCATAACTCATTAGATAAAAAAAATCGGATTATCCGATTAATAATTACAGTATATTATGGAGGCGGCAACCGGATTTGAACCGGTGGTAGAGGTGTTGCAGACCTGTGCCTTACCACTTGGCTATGCCGCCATATATATATTTGTATTTTTGGAGCGGAAGACGAGGTTCGAACTCGCGCCCCCCCCCTTGGCCAGGTGGTGGTCTACCACTGCACTACTTCCGCAACTATTACAAAAAGGGCTGGGGAACCTGGATTCGAACCAGGGCATGACGGAATCACCCTCCGGGGC
>JAVWKG010000103.1:0-11157 GCA_036638655.1 Lysinibacillus sp.
AGCAGCGGGTTATGATGTGATTTTAATTGAAACAGTCGGTGTAGGGCAGAGTGAAACATATGTCCGTGGGATGGTTGATTTCTTCCTATTGCTTGTTTTAACAGGTGCAGGAGACGAACTACAAGGTATGAAAAAAGGCATTATGGAATTAGCTGATGCAATCGTTGTCCATAAAGCCGACGGGGATAATGTTCGCCTTGCGAAAAAGACTGTATCTGAATACAAGCAAATTCTGCACTTCTTACAACCAGCTACACCCGGCTGGATGTCCACAGCAATGCCCGTAAGTTCATGGGAAAAGCGAGGACTCGACAAAGTGTGGGGAACAATTGAACAATTTAAGCAAGCTGTTGAGGCGAATAATTATTGGTCAATTAGACGTCAAAACCAAACGAAAGAATGGTTTAGGTCGATGATTACGGATCATTTAATCGATGCTTTTTATGGAAATCCACAACGTAAGGGGCAAGTGCAGCAGCTAGAACATCAAATTTTAAATGGACAGTTGACTGTAACCCAAGGTGTCGAAAGTTTGTTCTGCAAAGAAAATGATTTGAAATAGTCCTTTCTTATGGTGTCTTAAAAAAATCGTGCTATGATAAGAGTGGGTTCAATTTAACAAAAAAAGTTGTTAAATTTATGCAGATTAAAGGCATGTTTACTTTATGGAAAAGTAAAGAGCCTTTGTAGCCAATTTGAATGGCTCAAACTTGGAAGGAGCTTAACGCTTATGAATATGGATTACGATTTATTTATGCAAGAAATTTTGAAAACTGCACGTGCAGAAATGGATGCAGCAGGTTACGAACATTTACGTACGCCTGAAGCTGTAGAAAATGCTTTTGCACGCCCAGGTACAACATTAGTTATGGTGAACTCTGTATGTGGCTGTGCTGGTGGCATTGCTCGTCCGGCTGCAGCAAATGCTGTACATTACGATAAGCGCCCAGACCATCTTGTTACTGTTTTTGCAGGTCAAGACAAAGAGGCGACAGCTGCAGCACGTTATCATTTCGGAGAGGACCACCTACCATCTTCTCCATCATTCGTATTATTAAAAGATGGACAAGTAGTAGCAGAAGTAGGTCGCTTTGAAATTGAAGGTCATGACCCGATGTCTGTCGTTACAAATCTTCAAGGTAACTTTGAAGAATACTGTGAAGAAGTATAAAAAATGAATAGGTGAAATCGTCCTTAAGTTGAAAAACTTAAGGGCATTTCCCTTATTATTAATGAGAATATTTGAAATGTTAAATAAATAATGGGTTCATCACCATAATCCGTGCTTGACAGCACATTCCACTGCAGGTGGACGCTTTCCTGGGGACGAACGTTGAGCCTCCTCGTCGCTAACGCTCCTGCGGGGTCTCAAGCTGTTCGCTGATCCCCAAGGAGTCGCCGCCTTCCGTTCCTTGTGCTTACATTTTGTAGGTTTCTTTTAAGTCAAGTGTATATTTTAGGAATTACGCCTTGAAATGGATCATCTTCAAAAATCGGGGATGACATTTGAGTAAAGTGCATAAGAACTAGAGAATGCAGGTTGATTGAAGTGGAGACTGTGCGACTCCTGGGGGATCAGCGAATAAAGGAACGAAGGCTAAAAGCGTCACGTCCTGTGACAACGCCTTCGTGACCAACATCGTGTTGGCCCGAGACCCTGGAGCGAGCTTTAGAGGAACAAAGGCTAATTGCGTCAACGCCTTTGTGAGCAACATCCTGATGGCCCGAAGCCGGCTCATCAGACGCCCCCCGAAAGCGCACAGCCGGAAAGGAAATCAACCCCATGTTATGGTGATGGACTTAATAATAACTCACCACCCAGAGTTTTGAATACTTTAAAATAAACTAGCAGATTAGCTATAGCACGAAGGGAGTAGTCGAGCTGAAAAAGTTTTCAATGGGCCATCGTACAATAAAAACAGCTATTGGAACTGCCATTGCGATTACAATTGCTCAATATTTTGACTTGCAGTTTTATGCTTCTGCAGGTATTTTAACGATTTTATGTGTACAGCCTACAAGGAAGAAATCGCTACAAGCAGTATATACACGCGTAGTGGCAAGTATCATTGGTATGATTTATGCTTTCTTGCTATTTGAAACAGTTGACTATAATCCAATCGTACTAGGTGCGATGTTATTACTCTTTATTCCTACACTTGTCGCTTGGAATGTTATAGCAGGCTTTGTATCGAGTGCAGTCATTATTATGCATATATATTCAGTTGGAAGTTTTTCTATTGATCTCATATACAATGAATTGGCGCTCATGGCGATTGGCTATGGTTCAGGTCTAGCGGTAAATATGTATATGGAAGATTCACAAAAAGAATTAGATTATTATCGTTTAAGAATTGAGGAGCTATATAGTCATATATTTTTGGAAATTTCGAATTACTTAAAAAGTGGAGATATGCTGTGGGACGGCCGTGAAATTATTGAAGCGGAATCCGCTCTTAATAATGCGAAGGCATTGGCCTATAAAGATGTAGAAAATCACCTTAAACGAAGAGAAAATGATTACTATATATATTTTGATATGCGTGAAAAGCAACTTGAGATTATTGAGCGTGTTTTGCCGAAAATTACTGCCTTACCTGTTATAGTACAACAAGCGGAACTTGTGGCAGACTTTATGAATGATTTAGCAGACCATGTTCATTCTGGCAATACCGCTAGTTATTTTCGTGAGAAATTAGAAGTTGTAAAGAAGGAATTTGCAATGCTGCCGTTACCACAAAGTCACGAGCATTTTTTAGCACAGGCGGCACTATACCAGTTTATAGAAGAGATGGATCACTATTTAGAAATAAAGCAGTCTTTTAAAGGCTTAAAGGTGAAAAAAGAACGCCCACAGTAGTGTGGACGCTCTTTGTTTTCTTACGCAAGCATCGATAAACCGAATGCAAGAGATGATACGACCATGATAATAACCATGGCATAAATAACGACTTTTTGAAATTTTTTATTACTCATATGCTCGTTCGCTCCTTTTTTTCTTATAAATAGTTTATCAAATCTGAAAAATAACTCAAGTAGTAGAGTTTTGACGAAAAAGTCTGTAAAATAGAACATGTACCATAACAGAAGGAGATGTCACGATGGAGAAAGTAGACCATATCGGGATAGCAGTTCGTGATCTTGATGAACGCATTACATATTATACAGAAATATTAGGCTTAAAGTTACTAAAAGTAGAAGAAGTTGAATCTCAACAAGTTCGTGTAGCTTTCATTGATGCAGGCAATGTGAAAATTGAACTTTTAGAGCCGATGAGCGAAAAAAGTGCTATCCACGGTTTCATCGAAAAACGTGGCGAAGGAATTCATCATATAGCATTCGGTGTAACGGGCATTCGTGAGCGTATGGCTGAGTTGCGTGAAAAAGGCGTACGTTTGTTATCAGACGAACCAGGCCCAGGTGCAGGTGGTGCAGAGGTTGCATTTATGCATCCGAAATCATCTTACGGTGTGTTATATGAATTATGCGATAAAAGTAGAAAAGGGGATAAGTGATCAATATGGATATGTTCGATAAAATTAATGATTTATATGACCGCAAGACGGTAATTGAACTAGGTGGCGGCTATGAGCGCATCGAGAAGCAGCACGAAAAAGGCAAATTAACAGCGCGTGAACGTATTGATTTATTACTAGATGAAGGTACATTTTTCGAGATAAACCCATTTATTACACACCGTACAGTAGACTTCGGTATGGATAAATTAGAAGGTCCTGGTGACGGTGTTGTAACCGGTTTCGGTAAAATTAATGGGCGTTCAGTTTATTTATTCTCTCAAGATTTCACTGTATTTGGCGGTGCACTTGGTGAAATGCATGCGAAAAAAATGGCTACGGTTATGGATCTCGCAGCAAAAAATGGTACGCCTTTTATCGGCATTAACGATTCAGGTGGTGCACGAATTCAAGAAGGCGTACTTTCGCTTGATGGGTACGGTCATATTTTCTACCGAAACGCGATTTACTCGGGTGTAATCCCACAAATCTCAGTAATCATGGGACCATGTGCGGGCGGTGCAGTTTACTCACCAGCAATTACTGACTTTATCTTAATGGTAGACAAAACATCTCAAATGTTCATTACTGGACCTAAAGTAATTGAAACAGTGACGGGTGAACAAATTTCTGCTGAAGACCTTGGTGGCTCAAAAGTAAATAATGCAATTAGTGGAAACGCTCACTTCCGTGCACCTTCTGAGGAAGCTGCAGTAGATCAAATTAAACAACTACTGAGCTATTTACCACAAAATAATAAAGAAAAAGCACCTCGTCAAGCGAAGCCAGAGGGTGACGATTACCGTCCAGAAATCGTTGACGTAGTGCCGATCGAAACAACACGTCCATACGATGTACGTAAAGTGGTTCAACAAATCGTAGACGAAGGCTCGTTCATGGAGGTTCACTCTGAATTTGCGAAAAACGTAGTCGTTGGATTTGCACGAATTGCTGGTGAATCTGTAGGTCTTGTATGTAATCAACCAAAAGTATTAGCTGGTGGTCTTGATATCGACTCTTCAGATAAAGCAGCGCGCTTCATTCGAACATGTGATGCATATAATGTACCAATCATCACATTTGAAGACGTTTCTGGCTTCTTCCCGGGCGTTAAACAAGAGCATGGTGGAATTATCCGTCACGGTGCGAAAATCCTTTATGCATACTCAGAAGCAACTGTCCCGAAAATTACAGTGATCCTGCGTAAAGCATATGGTGGAGCATATGTAGCACTTAACTCTAAATCAATCGGTGCTGACCTTGTATTTGCTTGGCCTAACGCAGAAATCGCGGTTATGGGTGCTGCAGGAGCGGCGAACATCATCTTTGCTCGTGAAATTGCGAAGTCAGAAGATCCTGAAGCAACGCGTGCAGCGAAAATCGAAGAGTATAAAGAGAAGTTTGCGAATCCATACGTTGCAGCATCTCGTGGTATGGTAGATGATGTGATCGACCCTCGCGAAACACGTATTAAATTAATTCAATCTTTGGACATGCTTTCAAACAAGCAAGAAACACGTCCAGAGAAAAAACACGGAAATATTCCTCTATAATTCTATTTAAATAGTTTACCCGACAAATCATGTTCCACAAATTTGTCGGGTATTTTTGCGTTTTAATTCAATTATTGCGCTATAAAAAGTGTATTTGCTGATAATGTCCATTATTTTACAAGAAGTTGAAACTTTTCATTAACTTCAAACGTATATATTTAAAAGGAGTTGTAAGTATGAATTGGGTGGATTTACAAAAAGAACAAGAATTGATACAGGTGCAACTAAGAAATGATGAACGCCTTTGTGAGCAACAGCGACTTTTAAAATATCAAATAGCATTTTCATCTGATGAAATGTATACACATAGATTATCATTAGACACGCTTCGAATAAAGCTACATAAACTAGATGGAATATCCTTTATGAATATGATTCGCACATGGACAGGTCAGCAGGACGTCCTTCGCGAAGAAGAAATTGATAAAGCGGCAATACTAGAATTGAAGATGAATGAAGCAAAGAAAATGGTTGAAGATTTATCCGAAGATTTTAAAACGGTGACGAGGAAACGGAAAGTAATTGATGTGCCACGGCTAGAAAGTGCTTTGCAAGACGTTAAAATAAAGAAAAAAGCGTGGCTGCAGCTACATCAACCGGAAAAAGCAAATCGACTTGATCAATTAACCGATGAAATTATTTTATCGAAACAACTAATTCAGGAAATAAAAGAAGCAGAAGAGGCTGGTATTCGTGCATTAACGGCATTAGGGAAAACTTCGACATCTCTTCATTCAGCGGACGGTTACTCTACTTGGGATACATTTTTTGGTGGGGGATTACTCGCAACGCATTTAAAGCATAGTGCACTTGATTCAACTGAAAGTCAATTACATAGTGCGCAAATTGCGTTGCAACGTTTTCGAAATGAATTATTGGATGTTCAAAATATCTCAACGAAAACGCTACGTGTTGAAACGGATGGCTTTGTAAAATTTGCGGATTATTTCTTTGATGATATATTTTCAGCATGGTCAGTTCATTCAAAAATAGCGACTGCCAAGGAACAAGTATCGGGTGTTCAGGAAGATGTACATACGACACTTAGACAATTGCAAGATAAAAATAAACAAGCAGAAGTACATATACAAAGCCTTGAAGACGAAAAAGCGAAAATTTTAAGCGCATAAACTGTGAAAGCGGCATCACTCTTTCACAGTTTTTTTGTGCGAACGCTGATAGATCCCGCTAAGCGCCGACAGCCCCCACCAAAGAAGTACGTAATTTCGCTTTGGAACAATCCTTTAATGCCAAGATTATCACGATTGTGGTAAAATAATGGATGTATGAATAGTAAAGCAAGTGGAGGCCTTCAACATGGAAAATCGTTTAGTAGAAGAGTTTATAGAGCTTGTACAAATTGATTCAGAAACAAAACATGAACAAAAAATTGCAAAAGTTTTAGTCGATAAATTAAAAGCGCTCGGTTTTGACGTGGAACAAGACGATGCACATACAAGAAACGGACATGGTGCGGGTAATATCATTGCGACATTAAAGGGAACAGTAGCTGTTGAGCCAATCTACTTTACAGCACATATGGATACCGTTGTACCTGGTAAGGGGATTAAACCGTCTATTCGTGAAGATGGCTATATTGTTTCAGATGGAAAAACGATTTTAGGGGCAGATGACAAGGCAGGGCTTGCAGCATTATTAGAAATGGCGAAGCGCCTGAAAGAGCAAAATATTGCCCATGGGGACATTCAATTTATTATCACAGCGGGTGAGGAAAGTGGCCTCGTAGGTGCGAAAGAGCTGGACCCGACACGTATAACAGCAAAATATGGCTTTGCAGTCGATAGTGATGGGCAAGTTGGAGGAATCGTAGTAGCAGCACCTTACCAAGCGAAAGTTGCTGCGAAGATTATTGGTAAAACAGCTCATGCAGGAGTTGCACCAGAAAAAGGGATTTCGGCAATTACTGTTGCTTCAAAATGTATTGCACAAATGAAGCTCGGTCGTTTAGATGATGAAACAACAGCAAATATCGGGCGCTTTGAAGGTGGTCAAGCAACGAATATTGTTTGTGATGAAGTAAATATTTTAGCTGAAGCCCGTTCGATCAATAAAGAAAAGCTAGATGCACAAACAGCCCATATGCAAGAGACTTTTGAAAAAGTGGCTGCATCTATGGGTGCACATGCCGAAGTAGAAGTTAAACTAATGTATCCGGGTTTCCGCGTAACAGAAGCAGATAAAGTTGTGCAAGTTGCTATGGCAGCTACACAAGCCATTAATTTAACACCGCAACTAGGCATTTCTGGTGGTGGCTCTGATGCGAATGTTATCGCAGGTTTTGGTATTCCAACGGTGAATCTTTCTGTCGGTTATGAAGATATTCATACGACGAATGAAAAAATACCAGTGGCGCAATTAGAAAAACTAGCAGATTTGTTAGTGGCCATTGTCAAACAATCGACAAAATAATGATAATAATTATGCTAAGGAAGTGAGCAAATGGAAAGTGTAAAAGCGGTTGTATTTGCGTGCGGTGAAGAGGAGTATGCTGTACCTGTCGAGCAAACGGTATCCATTGAAAAATTAGAACATGTGACACCTATTCCACATTTACCAAATTATTTATTAGGCTTTACGAGAATCCGTGGTGAACTCGTACCAGTGCTTGATTTTGAACGAATTTTATATAATCGCTCTGCGGCAACTGAATTGTCACGCATTATTGTATTAAATACAGACGTTGTCAATTATGGCTTACTTGTTTCAGAAGCGAAGGAAATTCTTGATTTTGATGAATCGATATTAAAACAAATGGGGCTCGTTAATTATTCGAAAACTCGTTATTTCACAGCTGTTGCCAATCTCGAAGATCGTATGATTACATATGTAGACCCGAAAATTTTAGTGAATTCACTAGACGGAATACGTGAAATCATCGCCTATCTTCATAAAATGCTAGAAAATGAAGTCGAAAAAACGGTTTAAGAAATAGAGCGGCGGAGGGATTGAACCTTCGCTGCTTTTTTCACGGGAGGAAGTATTTCAACAAAATGAAATAAGGGGTCGCCGCAATTGGCAACCCCTTTTTATTATGAATTAAGATAAACGTCCACTGTAATCTTCAAATGTAAATTCCCGAATGACTTTAATGCCTTCTTCATCGTTATAAGACACGATAGCTGGAAGGTTTACTCCGTTAAACATATGCGTTTTAACCATAGAGTAATGGGCCATATCCGTGAAAATAAGACGGTCACCTGGTTGTAAAGGCTGTTCAAAAGAGTAGTCGCCAATAATGTCTCCAGCAAGGCATGTAAGCCCGCCTAGACGATATGTGTGTGCTAGTTCATTTGGTTGTCCAGCGCCGATAATAACAGGGCGGTAGGGCATTTCAAGCACGTCTGGCATATGACATGTTGCAGATGTATCTAAAATTGCAAGGTCCATACCATTTTGTTGTATGTCGAGTACGGATGCTACGAGATAGCCTGTATTTAATGCAACGGCTTCTCCAGGCTCTAAATATACTTGTAGGTCATACTTATCTTGCATATAGTGAATGATGCCAACGAGCTTCTCTACATCGTAATCGTCACGTGTAATATGGTGACCACCGCCGAAGTTTAACCACTTCATTTGGTGAAGTTTATCCCCAAACTTTTCCTCGATAACAGCAATCGTGCGCTCAAGCGTATCCGAGTTTTGTTCACACATTGTATGGAAGTGTAAACCATCAATACCATCTAGCTCATCTGCTCTAAAGTTTGCTAGCGTTGTGCCAAGGCGTGAGTTTGTATAGCATGGGTCGTAAATGGCTGTTTCAATTTCGGAGTACTCAGGATTGATGCGAATACCACATTCAATTGTTTTACCAACTGCCTTCACTTTGTCTTTATACTGTGCCCACTGATTAAAGGAGTTAAAGACGATATGATCGACATAGCCAAGTAGCTCGTCCATTTCATGTTCTACGTATGCAGGTGCATAAACATGGACTTCCTTTCCCATTTTTTCATAGCCTAAACGCGCTTCATATAGGGAGCTAGACGTAATGCCCGCTAAATATTCTCCGACTAAAGGGAATGTCGAATGCATCGAAAACCCTTTAAGTGCCAGCAATATACGACAGCCTGTCCGGTCTTGAATAGACTTTAAAAGCTCAAGGTTTTTCGTTAGTAGTCTTTCATCCACTACAAAAGAAGGGGATGGGACTTTCTGAAAATCAATTGGCTTCATCGGCTTAATTCCTCAACTTTTACATCAAGGTCAAGCAGTTCAGGATTATGACTTTCTTGCCATGGAAGACCCCATTTATTTAACGCATCCATGAATGGATCTGGATCGAATTCTTCGACATTGTAAACACCTGGTTTTCTCCAAGTACCATTCATTACAAGCATTGCACCAATCATTGCTGGTACACCAGTTGTGTATGAAATGGCTTGAGAGCCGACTTCGTTATAGCATTCTTCATGGTCACATACGTTATATACGTAGTACGTTTTTTCCTTGCCATCTTTAAGTCCACGGACGATGCAACCGATATTCGTTTTACCTTTTGTACGTGGTCCAAGTGAAGCAGGATCCGGTAAAACCTTTGATAAGAAATGAATTGGCTGAATCATTTTGCCTTCGAATTCGATCGGCTCAATAGAAGTCATACCAACATTCTCTAAAACTTTTAAGTGAGTTAAATATTTCTCAGAGAACGTCATCCAGAAGCGGATTTGTTTTAAACCTTTAATATTTTTAGAAATTGACTCTAGTTCTTCATGATAGAGAAGATAAATATCTTTTGGCCCGATTTCTGGTAAGTTATACACTTCTTTTTTCTCAAGTGGTGCTGTTTCAATCCACTCGCCTTCTCTCCAGTAACGACCATTCGCAGTGATTTCGCGGATATTAATTTCTGGATTGAAGTTTGTAGCGAAATGATAGCCGTGATCACCAGCATTTGCATCGACAATATCAATATAATGAATTTCGTCGAATTCATGTTTTTGAGCATGAGCTGTGAAAACGCCTGTTACGCCTGGATCAAAGCCGCTACCAAGTAGTGCAGTTAAACCAGCTTTTTCAAACTTTTCTTTATAAGCCCATTGCCATTTATATTCAAATTTTGCCGTTTCAGGTGGCTCGTAGTTTGCAGTATCCACATAGTGCACACCTGTAGCTAAGCAAGCATCCATAATCGTTAAGTCTTGATAAGGCAGTGCAACGTTAATAACGACTTCGGGTCCGAAGCTCTTAATTAGCTCGATCAACTCATCCGTATTGTCAGCATCTACCTGTGCAGTTGAAATCTTTGTCTTTCCGCCGTCTAATTTTTCTTTTAGAGCGTCACATTTTGAAACAGTTCTACTTGCGATACAAATCTCCTCAAAGACCTCAGAATTTTGTACACATTTGTGAACCACAACACTGGCTACTCCGCCAGCTCCTATAATCAATGCTTTACCCAATTGTCTACCCCCAGATTCATAAAAGTATTGTCAAACAAACTGAGTATACAGAAAATCAACACAATTCTCAATTGTTCTTTTAAATTTTTCTACAAAAAACAAGATTATTCTACAAAAGAACAACGAATTAGAGGAGAATCTTACGAAAAAGCAAGCATTTTGTACAAAAAAAGGTGCATCTTCTTAAAACTAAGAAGTACACCTGATTGAAGGTTATTTTGAATATTGCTTCGTGCTAGATTCTTTCGGTTCTAGCCAAACATAAAAGCAAAGACCATACAGTAGGATGAACATCATCATGACGATGACGTATGTGCCGGTGCTAATTTTCACGTGACTTTGTGTAGCATAAATATAGATAGCGCCTAAAGTCAAAACATTTCCGGTGACAAGTGACAACAAGTTTGAAAGTTTCGTCATTGCGATGCCCCCTAAAAAGTAATTGATATAAATCATTACGAAATGGTTTGCTAACTATTATTGCATAGAAATGTATATAAGAGAAGTGATTTGTTTGAAAAATCAGAATTTTTACATAATTTTAATTTTGATATATTATGCCACGCGTGTTGATTATCCAATTTACACCATCAATAATTGAAGCAGCAGGTTGATTTCCGCTACGGGCTGCTCGCTTTCCGCGGGGCGAGCGGTGAGCCTCCTCCT
>JAVWKG010000104.1:0-11100 GCA_036638655.1 Lysinibacillus sp.
AAAATCAGAAGCAAAAGTGATATATGATGGAGCGGAAGTTGTAAAAGAACAAACAGGGAAAATGACCTTTAAAAAAGACGTCAAAGTATATAAGAAAAATCCAGATGGTTCATTTAGTTCGTTACTGGTAAAGCGCAATAAATTCTTTAGAACGTATGATATCGAGAAATATGGTGGCAAAACATTTTATCGTATGGGGCAATATCGAGTACAAGCAACGGATTTAGTAGTTTTCAAAGAAGTACCAATAAAAATTCGCTCATCTTTCTATAACGATCCAATGTATATTATTATTAATCGTGATGGTAAATATTCTTTAGGATCTTATGGAACTTACTTCAAAGATGTTAAAGATGGGAGTGGAAGTGGGAGTATCATTTTCAGGGATTCAAATAATGTTCAACGGTTCGGTTATTGCGAAATAGTTGGTGTTGATAGTGAACTGTTTTGTCATTTTTATCCTGGTGAAGATCTTAAAATCGCTGAGACAATCACGAGAGAAAGTAGAGTACGTTATGAGTTAACAAAAGACGCGGGTGGGAAAACCACGCCATTAGATGAAGCTAAATCTACAACAATGCATGAAAAGGGAACGATTGTTTTATCAATAGGTCCTGAAGTTAATGGTTATCTAGATGTATATGTAAGCGTATCAGGAGATGAAAATCCACCATATAAAGAAGTTTGGCTGCCGGTGAATATATTAAAGCCAGTTGGAGATAAGTGATAGAGTAGAAATTTTATAGAGCGAAGATGCTTTTGAGGCGCGGAAAAAGGAGTACCCCCAATATAGCCAGGCATAATCGTGACGAAAATGACGTAGGGAACGGGCATGACAAACGCTAGCCCTATGGCAAATTGGACAGGTAATTACTTGCGGCGTAATCTTCTTAGGGAAAATATTTATTTTCTCATCAGATAGCAAATCAATTTGAACAACTTAGTATACAAGGCGAAAACTCCTATCGTGGTTTGTTTAGACAACAATGACGATACGTGAGTTTTCGCCTTTATTCTATACATTATATGGATTAAATCAACAACATCGCAACAATAGTTGTAGCAATGAGTCCGATGACGACGGGTACTAAATTGCGGCGTGCGAGTTCGAATGGGCTGACATTACAGATTGCAGCAGCTGGAATTAATGCCCAAGGAATTAAAGTCCCCCCGCCGATCCAGATCGCAGTAATTTGTCCGAGAGCTGTTAAAGTAGCTGTGCCTTCTCCTATGGCATTACCAAATAATGCGCCTACGGAACCGGCTAAAGAGATGCCCGAAAAGCCGGAACCATCTAATCCCGTAATAGCGCCAACGATTGCTAATGTAACGACAGCTATTTCTTTCGTCAGCGGCACGATTGCAGCTAGACCAACCCCTAAATCATTGACGATTCCGTGAGAGGCTTTCGGTAAAAAGTCACCGATGATTTGATTGAAACCTGAATCACCTAAATAGAAGAAGGCCGCGATTGGGATAACTGGTCCGAAAACTTTAAAGCCAAATTGGAAGCCATGTATTAAATAGCTCGTCGTTTTTTCTAGCCCCTGTTTTTTGTGGGCCATCACTGAGAGGAGCAGCAAGATGAAAATTGCTGTACCACCAACTAAAGCTGTTGCATCGCCACCTTGTAATTTTAAAATAGACATCGCCACGACATCTAACACGAAAACAATCGGGATGAGAATGGCAAAAAATCGCTTTTGCTTCAGTGTCAGTAAATTTTCCGTTGTTTCTTGCTCATCTTCTGCCTCGTTTGTGCTTGTCAGTTCGAGTGTCCCTCGCTTCATATCACGTTTTAGCATGATAAAGGCAACCATCGTCGTGACAAGACCCATTGTAATAACGAGTGGAATGCTGGCTGATACGACATCTCCAACTGGAATTCCCGCAGCATCAGCCGTAAGTTTAGGTGCTCCTTGTATAACAAAATCACTCGATAAGGCAATACCATGACCAAATAAGTTCATCGCCATAGCTACTCCAAGAGCCGGTAATCCTGCACGTATTGCGACTGGTAGCAGGACGGCTCCTAAAAGTGCGACTGCTGGAGATGGCCAAAAGAACCAAGAGATGACCATCATTAAAATACCAATTGTCCAATAGGCAAGTGTAGGTGTTTTAATAATTTTAGCAAAAGGACCGACCATGACTTCATTGATACCTGATTTCATTAACACCTGACTCATCGCAACGATAATAGAAATAATTAAAATGGTCGACAATAGTTCTGTGATGGCGTATATAAAGCTATTAAAAACGCCACTGATGGAGGCTGTTAAATCACCGGTTGCAGCAATGGCAAGTATGAAAATACCGAGAATACAAATAAGGGTCGTATCCCGACGCCTCACCATAAACCCAATGATTAATACGATAAAGACGACATATATCCAATGGAGAGCTGTCAATTCAATCCCCATAATATTCCTCCTTAAATTAGGTCTGATTATAGAATATGAGGAAAAAAATAGTTGGTGAGTGGTCTGACATAATAATTCAACTGCAGCTCGGACATTCTTTACTGAATGCGTTCTAACTTTTTTAATTTGGCTTACACTAATAATAGGGAGAATGATGTGAGGGAGGAAAAATTGTAGCTAAAAAATGGGGGATTACAGCAATATTGCTGTTTGGGTTGTATGCTTTACAGATGAAATAGAATGATTGGGGGATTTTCTGCTTCTTTTACTTTCGTATAAAGGATTGTAAGTATATATAAATATATAATGTGGATGCAAACGCGGGGAAAAATTTACATATTCTAAACAAATAGATAAGTGTCCCTGTATATCAATGTTTCTACCTAGTTGAATTACGTTCTAGCAAATAACGAACTTGTTAAATTTTAGTGTGGAATTTATACTGGGGCAACAGTACTTGTTTTGGGGTGAAGAAGTTGGATGTGCAGGAATTAGTTGTGAAGGATTATTTATTACATGGAATAGTTGCGGGTGAATTTTCGCAAGATGAAAAATTGCCAAGTGAATATGCATTAGTTGAGCTGTTTCGTGTCCCACGGATAAAAGTAAGGAATGTTTATAACTTGTTAGAAAAAATGGGTTTTATTTATTCACAGAAGGGAATTGGTCGCTTTTTAAGGCGTCAACAAAAACCGCTGGAGGTCGTGATGTCAGGGGATGTTAGTTTTAGTGAAAAAATGCTTAACTACACATCGAACTATAAATCGATTGTAACTAAAATTGAACAGGTAGCAAACGATCATCTGTTTTTTAGTAAGCGGTATGTGAATAGTGGCACACTTTACTTAATTGAAAGGTTACGCTTTATTGATGGGGAGCCAGCTGCAATTCATCGCTCGTATGTTGTAGCAGAAAACATACCTGAGATAAAGCAAGTGAATAATCGTTTAACTTCCATGTTTCAATTTTACAAACAGCATGGTGTAAAACAGTTTCGTAGTTCCTTTTCCCAATTGTCCGTGGTATTTCCAAATGAGCTAGATCGTGCATTGCTAGACTGTGAGATATTAGTGCCACTTGTCAAAGTAGATTCAGATAATTGGGATGCGGATTGCAATTTACTACTTGAATACACAGAAATTTTATATCGTACAGACCGCTTCCATTTTCAAATATAGCGTAAAAAGACTTCAGACACTTTTGTTTGAAGTCTTTTTCATTGGGTAAGAAAAGACATTCTCTCCTGCGAGTATTGTATCAAAAGTATTCTTCTAAGGAATCATTACATGGCGCCATTTTCGTAAAAGTAGATTTACACGATCTTTACGAAACGTTTTCACTACGTAACATGGCGCCAAGTTAAGGTAATAGTGAAAGGAGTTGGTCATGTGAAACGAGCTGAACGGACCAAGTTATTAATCGAGGTTGGACGTGAAGAAGCTTTGCAGATGGCATATGAAATTTGTAAACAATATGAGTTGATTGAAATTCAAGCGCCAAGAGAGGGGCTTGTAATGGTGAAAATGCGAGAATCTGCACAGCAATCACAATTTTATATAGGTGAAATGTTAGTTACAGAAACAAAGGTGAAAATTGGTGAGGATTTTGGTCTGGGGCTAGTTAGAGAGTATGATCCAGAGCTTTCAAAAGCATTGGCAATTATTGATGCTGCATATAATGGGCAACTTCCTGAAGTTGCCGTGTGGGAGGGGATATTTACAAAACTTTCACAACGACTTGAACTGGAACAGCAGGACATTAAACGGTCAATAGAACGGACAAAGGTTCAGTTCGATACGATGTCGATTTAAGGGGGAGAAAAAGTGGGCATAACACATTTAACGCAACAAACATTTCGTACGTTAATGGATTGCTTTGCACGTCCAGGCAAAAAAGAAGTATTACAAACATGGCACTCAATTGAGGGATTATATCCTGAAACACTATCTGCACTAGTGACATTGCTCGATGGGGAAGTTAGCTTCCAGATGCTTGGTGAGGACGAGCGCCTTCAACGTGAGCTATGTGCATGGACAGGTGCAAAGGTGAATGACACAAGTGCTGCTGATTTTATCATTGTGCCTGCACAAACGAAGCAGGAACAAGTATTCGAGGCACTAGAAGTTGCGAGAATAGGTGATTTAATTGACCCTCAACAATCAGCTACAGTCGTGATGGAGTTAAACCAGCAGCAAGCTGTGAATGTATATGAGTTAAAGGGGCCTGGCATACATCAAAGCGAAATAGTTGCACTTGCATTATCCCCTGACATCGTACAGTTACGTGCTAAGAGAAATAGAGAATTTCCTCTAGGACTAGATATGATATTGATCGATGAGACTGGGAATGTACTTGCATTACCACGTACAACAATCATTAAAGAGGTGGGGATTTGATGGCATATGTAGCAGTACGGGGTGGTGCAGAGGCGATTGATGCTTCTTTAGAGCATTTGAACTACGAGAGAGTAAAGCATGGTGCACATGTCTCCATGCAAACATTACAGTCAACAATGCGTGGTTTTTTAGATCAAGTAATGTCTGAAAGCAGCTTATACAGTGAACGTTTAGCTTCTTTGGCGATGAAGCAAAGCGAAGGAAATACAGAGGAGGCAGTGTTTTTATTACGTGCACACCGTTCTACTTTGCCGAGATTATATTACTCGACTGTAACAGATGCGCGTGAAATGTTCGTACTCCGACGAATTTCAGCCAGCTTTAAAGATATCCCAGGTGGTCAAATATTAGGTGCTTCTCATGATTACTTACATCGTCTGTTGGATTTTGAGTTACTTGAGGAAACTGAGGCAGATGTTGCTTTCAAGAAAGAGCTATTCGAACAAGTCGATAAACCTGAAAAAAGTGAGCTCAATTTAGAGCGATTACCAAAAGTAATAGATTATTTACGCGAAGAAGGCTTATTGCGCACTTTTCCATTAAATGATCAAGAGCCGTGCGATGTCACGAAGCAAGCAATGGCATTCCCAACAAATCGTTCGCAACGTTTACAAACTTTGTCGCGCGGCCAAACAGGTACGGTTACATCACTTGGCTATGCAGGGCTTCGTGGCTACGGTGCTTCCCATCCAAATGTAGGAGAAGTAAGAGTTGGCTTACAACCAATCTATGTTGCAGTAGATGACGAAGAAAATCCTTACTATCTAGGTGCTATTAAGCTGACAGAAGTAGAGTCTTTTATTCCCGTTAATGTAGATGATGATGGTCAACAGGTGTTGGAGTTTGATATAGGCTACGGTGCTTGTTTTGGACAAAACGAAACGAAGGCCATTGCCATGGCTATCTTAGATCATGCGCTAGAAGTAGGGGGCACTTCGCCAATACATGATGAAGAATTTGTATTACTTCATGTTGATATTATTGAATCTACTGGATTTATCTCACATTTGAAAATGCCTCATTATGTCACATTCCAAGCATTGTTAGAACAAATGCGTAGCATAAAAAAGGAGGATAAACGATGAGCGCAGTACCATTCGCATTGTTAGATGAACAATCTAAGCGTGAAATTCGACGGGCTATTTTAAAGGGGATTGCGATTCCGGGCTATCAAGTGCCATTTGCTTCACGTGAATTACCGATTGCTCGTGGCTGGGGTACAGGTGGCTTGCAGGTAACGCTTGCATTAATCGGGAAAGAGGATGTACTAAAAGTGATCGATCAAGGTTCAGATACCTCGGTAAATGCGGTCAACATTAAAAAACTTGTGACAAAAACAACGGGCGTACAAACTACAATTCGCACGCAGGATGCAACACTAATACAATCCCGTCACCGTATTCCAGAAGTCCCATTACGTGCAGATCAAGTGTTAGTGCTACAAGTGCCAGAGCCAGAGCCACTACGTGATATTGAGCGAAGTGAATATAAGACAAAGCGTTTTCATGCAGAAAAAGAATATAGCGGTGCTTATTTAATGTTATTTGAGCAAATTATGCGTTACAACCAAACTTCTCAAGGGGCTGATTATCCAGTGCGGGTCAATGGACGCTATGTGATGAATCCAAGTCCGATTCCACGCTTTGATAATCCGAAAATTCATCAGAGTGATGCGTTGATTCTTTTTGGAGCAGGGCGTGAAAAAAAGATTTACGCTGTCCCACCTTATACGACAGTAGAATCGCTCGCATTTGAAGACTATCCGTTCGTCGTGGAGCAATTTGAAGGAAAGGCTTGTCGAGAAACAGGCTTAACAGATGTTTTCTTAGATGAGCTCACAGATGAAATGACGGGAGAAACGTACTATGTATGTAACGATACAAGTTACATGCAAGAAATTTTACAACAAAAGGTGGCAGCAAAATGACGCAAGAACAAGCGGTATTAAAGATTCGAAAGTTGTCTAAACAGTACGGTGAAGGCTGTGCATATTGTCAGCAAGAAAAATCGAAGTTAGAGAAAAACTTTTGCCCCGTTTGTAAAACAGTCTATGCTTGTCGCAATGTTTCATTAGATTTATATCGCGGTGAAATAGTAGGAATCGTTGGAGAAAGTGGTAGTGGAAAATCAACCTTCATGAAAAGTCTTTACTTTGATGAGGCTGTTACAACAGGAGAAGGTTACCTAATAGATTATGAGCATGGTGAGGTTAATATTTTTGCCGAATCGAGCCAGATGAAACGCCATATTCGTAATACGATTTTAGGCATGGTGTATCAAAATCCAATGCTTGGACTGAAAATGGACTTTTCATCGATGAGTAATATTGCGGAAAAGCAAATTGCAGCGGGCAATCTCCATGTACGTAACATGGAAGAGCGTAGTTTAGAGCTACTGCAGCACGTCAATATCCCTGTTCATCGAAGCAAGGAAGCACCGAAAAACTTTTCAGGTGGAATGCAACAACGTGTCCAAATAGCGAAGGCGTTGTCCAATAATCCTCCTATTTTATTACTAGATGAAGTGACAACGGGATTAGATTTATCGGTTCAGGCAGATGTTTTAGATTTAATTAAGTCGATTCAGCGTGAATTAAATATTTCTATGATTGTCGTATCGCATGATTTAGCAGTAATTCGTATGCTAGCTGACCGTACGATCGTTATGTTGAATGGGGAAATTATTGAGCATGGATTGACGGATCAAGTGCTAGAGGATCCACAACATGAATTTACACAGCAATTGGTTTACTCATTACTGTAAGGAGGAAAATAGATGCTTGCAATTATTAATGGAATTATTGTGATGGAACAACGATTTTTAGAGAATCATATTGTACTTGTTGAGGGCACTACAATCCATGCCATTGTGCCTGAAACAGATATTGATATACGTGATATGGAAGTTTTAGACGCAAAAGGCGGTTATGTTTCACCAGGTTTCGTGGATATTCATTCGGATTATATTGAAACAATTGTAAGTCCGCGTCCAACCTCTGTTATGAGTATGAACATTGGTTTACGTGAGAGTGAACGTATTTTGATGACGCATGGCATTACAACTATTTTTCACTCCTTGTCGTATTACGGAGATGATAAATATTCGCATAAGGCAATTCGTAATCCGGAAAACGTCCAAAAATGCGTTGATGCAATTTTTGCTTCACATAACGAGCCGCATTTAATTCGTCACCGCTTGCACGCACGTTTTGAAATTGATTCCATCGACCAGATTCCAAATTTAGAACGCAATATTTTGGAGGGAAAAGTTCATTTACTGTCGTTTATGGATCATACACCAGGACAGGGACAATATCGCAATTTAGAAATCTATAAAAATATTATGCGTGGCTATCGTTCAATGACAGATCGAGAAGCGGATGTGCTAATTCAGGAGCAGGTAGATAAAACAAAAATGACATTCGATGATATTGAACGCCTGAGCCGACTAGCTATTGAGCATAATATTGCCGTTGCTTCACATGATGATGATGATATCGCGAAACTAAAGCTCGTTCAGTCGTATGGCACAACGATCAGTGAGTTCCCTATCACACTTGATGTGGCAAAAGAAGCAAAGAGGATGGGGATGCAAACGATCGCAGGTGCACCAAATATATTAATCGGCGGCTCACATTCAGGGAATTTAAGTGCAAGTGAGGCAATTCAAGCACAAGTAATTGACATTATTTGTAGTGACTATTATCCACCTGCTATGCTACATGGCATTTTTGAACTTGCTAAAAAATATGATGAAGATTTACATCGTTTATTCCAGCTCGTGACGATTAACCCGGCGCGTGCAGTCAACCTGGATCATGAAATTGGCTCAATTGAGGGCGGTAAAAAGGCAGATTTACTAGTTATTGAGCAAATGGAAGATGGTTATCCAGTTGTTACATCAACAATTGTTGATGGCAGCATTATTATGCAAACAAATTATCGCTAAGGGGGAAGCAGTATGTTAACAATACAGAATTTACAAAAATCGTTTACCATACATCATTTACAAAAGACTTTCCCTGCATTAGATGATATTTCATTACATGTAGAGGAAGGAGGCTTTTTAGGAATTGTCGGTAAAAGTGGTAGTGGGAAATCGACTATTTTAAAAAGCATTTATCGCACATATGAGCCTCAAGCAGGGAAAATATTGTTTCACTCTGAAGCCTTTGGGGACATTGATTTATTACAGGCGACACCTCGTGAAATTGTCTATTTACGTAAGCATGAAATCGGCTATGTGTCACAGTTTTTAAATGTCATGCCTCGAACGACTGCATTAGAGCTTGTGACGCAATCTTTGTTGGATATAAGTGTTGAGCAAGAAGAAGCGATTGAGCGTGCAAAGGCGGCGTTAGATCATTTTGATTTAGATGAAAAACTGTGGAATAGTTATCCGAATAATTTTTCAGGTGGAGAAAAGCTGCGGTTAAATATTGCTTGTGCAATTGTAAAGGAACCGCGCTTACTCCTGTTAGATGAGCCTACTGCTAGCTTAGACCAAGCATCAAAGCTTAAAGTACGCGAATCGATTGAAAAGCTAAAAGCTCAGGGAACCACTTTAATTGGTATTTTTCATGATCTCGAATTTATGGAAGGGCTATGTGACAACATCTTTACTATGACGAAGTATTGCGACAAGGAAGTGATAGCGTGAAAATGGACTTGCATACACACAGCCGTTATTCCGATGGTAGCGAAACATTGGAGCAATTATTTCAGCAAGCACAGGCAGCAAATATTACACATCTAGGGGTAGTTGATCATGATACAACTGCTCATCATGCAGAAGGACGTGAGCTAGCGGCGCAATATAATATAGAATTTATTGCTGGTGTTGAAATATCTGCCTACGACTTTAAGCGCCAACGGAAGGTCCATATGCTTGGTTATGGCTTTCGTGGGGAATGTCCGCACATACAGACACTGTGTGAGCCCCTGCTTGCACGACGACATGAACATTCCTTATGGCAAGCAACGCGCATTCAGGAGGCGGGCTTCGCATTGGACAAGGAGCAAGCACTTGCATTTGCACACGAAAGTGGCACGTTATATAAGCAGCATATTATGAATGCTTTGACTAAGGAATCATTTGAATCGAAAAATTATCAAACATTGTATCGCTCATTATTTAAAAATGGTGGCGTCGCTTCAGGAGATATTCGTTATGTAGATGCAATGGATGCATTACGTGCCATTCACGCTGATGGAGGGGTGGCTATATTAGCACATCCAGGCCAGTTAGATTCCTTTGAGCTTGCAGAAGATCTAGTTCGTGAGGGGTTAGATGGCATCGAGCTTATTCATCCTGATCATACACCAATGGACATGGAACTGGTGCAAAAGTTGGCAGACAAGTATAACTTAATCACAACAGGTGGATCGGATTACCATGGTGGATATGGTGCGCAAGTGCAACTAGGGCACTATACAATCTCTCATTTACAAATACCTGCGTTTATTAAGTAAATGTTAAGCATTATTAAGATAAATGCAGGGCTATTTTCAAGTGCTTCTATAGATGATTAAATGATGCATGTAGACAAATACTACAAAATACTGGAATGAAAAGGGAGAATGAAAATGAATAAACGATGGTTATCAATCTTGATGGGTGTATTAAGTGTACTTTTTTTAGCTGCTTGTAATTCTTCAGATGATGAGACAAAGGAAACTAAAAAAGTAAGTGGGGAAGCAAGTAAGCCACTTGTAATGGTTTGGTACCCAAATGAATCGGGTAGTGATATGGCTTCTTCACGTGATTCATTTGGAGAAATATTTGAAAAGGCAACAGGACGAAAAGTAGAACATAAACTTACGACAGATTATGCCATTGCGATTGAATCGATTGCAAATGGCAATGCACATATTGCTTTTATGGGACCTCAAGGTTATATCGAAGCAAAGGACAAAAGTGATGAAGTAGAGCCATTAGTAGTGCCATCAGGAGAATCAGGTACGTTAGATGATGCGGAATATTATAGTTGGTTAGCTGTTCCAAAAGACAAGGCAGAGCAATATAAGAAGGATGGTAAATTTACGTTAGATGCAACAGCAGGCAAATCAATTTCTTTCGTATCAGCCTCTTCAACATCAGGATTCAAAGTACCAACAAGTTCAATTATTTCTCACTTTAAAGATAAAAAATTAACATCGGAAGATTTAATGGAAGGCAATGATGTTTATCCAAATGTATTATTCGGTGATTCTCACCAAGGATCAGCAGTAAATATGCTGATGGAGCGTTCGGATATTTCAGCATTTTGTAATACTTGTGTA
>JAVWKG010000105.1:0-10869 GCA_036638655.1 Lysinibacillus sp.
CTTGTAAAAGCTAACTATTTAGCTTCACCACCACTTGTTGTTGCTTATGCACTTGCTGGTACTGTGGATGTTGATCTACAAAATGATTCATTCGGTAAAGATAAAGATGGCAACGAAGTATTCTTCGCTGATATCTGGCCTTCAACTGAAGAAGTTAATGCTGTATTAAACACTGTTGTTAACCGTGAATTATTCCAAAAAGAATACGAAACTGTATTTACAGCTAACGAAGCTTGGAATGCTATCGAAACTTCAACAGAGTCTCTTTACACATTCAATGACAAATCGACTTACATTCAAAACCCACCATTCTTCCAAGGTCTTGCAAAAGAACCAGAAGCAATCAAAGGTTTAAATAATTTACGTATTATGGCTAAGTTAGGTGATTCAATCACTACTGACCATATCTCGCCAGCTGGTGCAATCGGTAAAGAAACACCTGCAGGTCAATATTTAATCGAAAACGGAGTTGCAATCTGTGACTTCAACTCATACGGAAGCCGTCGTGGTAACCACGAAGTTATGATGCGTGGTACATTTGCCAACATCCGTATCCGTAACCAAATCGCTCCAGGTACAGAAGGTGGATTCACTACTTACTGGCCAACAGGCAAAGTAGAATACATCTATGATGCATGTATGAAATACCAAGAGCAAGGTACTGGCTTAGTAGTACTTGCTGGTAACGATTATGGTATGGGTTCTTCTCGTGACTGGGCTGCGAAAGGTACATTCCTTCTAGGAGTTAAAACTGTTATCGCGCAAAGCTACGAGCGTATCCACCGTTCTAACTTAGTAATGATGGGTGTTCTTCCTTTACAATACTTAAACGGTGACTCTGCTGATTCACTTGGTTTAACTGGTAAAGAAGAAATCTCTGTTAACATTACTGATGACGTGAAACCACGTGATATCTTAACAGTAACTGCTAAATCTGAAGACGGCACAGTTAAAACTTTCGAAGCTTTAGCTCGTTTCGACTCAGAAGTAGAAGTAGACTACTACCGTCACGGTGGTATCCTACAAATGGTTCTTCGCGCGAAAGCTGCTGAATAATCTACGACTTTAACTAGTCAACCCCCAATCTCTTAAGAGGTTGGGGGTTTTTATATTTTACTTATACAGTTAGCATTATTAAAAGCATTACGCTCTATCTCGATATTCAAACTAAACTAAAGTTTTACACTTTCATAATATAATCCTAAAAATTGTATCATACAATGGTGTTGAGGTATTTTCATATCTTACAAAATATTTGATTTTTAGGAGGAACAGATTTGAAGAGAAAATTTCGAAATAGATTTTATACTGTATCCCTCGCGACAACGATTCTTGCTACAAGTGCTTTTCTAACAACTCCAGTAAGTGCTTCAACATCATTTACAGATGTTACTACTACCAATACTCATTATCAAGCCATTATGAAATTAAGTGAAGCCGGTATTATTAAAGGTTATACAGATGGGACATTCAAACCTTCTGAAGCAGTTACGCGCGGACAGGCTGTAAAAATGTTGGCCGGAATTTTGAACTTAGATACCAATAATGTGAAAAACCCCAATTTTAAAGATGTCTCTACTTCCAGTGAATATTATGGTGCAATCGCTGCCTTAGCAAATTTAAAAATCATTACAGGTTTCGAAGATGGTACTTTTAAGCCTTCACAACCCATTACACGCGGACAAATGGCTAAAATAGTAAGTATTGGTTTTGATTTAGATGAAAGACCATCGACTAACACGCCATTTACTGATATTAAAAATAGTTCTTACAAATCTTATGTTGAAGACCTTTATTCAGCGGGTGTGACGAAGGGGACAACAGCTACTTCATTTGCACCGACGAAATATTTAACACGTGGGCAGCTGGCTTCATTACTTGTTCGTGCAGATGAGCTGGATACGAACTTTGATTTATCGATCATGTATACGAATGATACACATGGACGTGTAGATATGGCACCTAAGCGGGCCTCTGCGGTAAAAGACGTTCGGAGCAAGAAGCCAGACGCATTATTGCTTGATGCAGGTGATGTATTTAGTGGCACGTTGTATTCAAATGAATTCCAAGGGCAAGCAGACTTAGCGTTTATGAATTATATGGGCTATGATGCAATGACATTTGGTAACCATGAGTTTGATTTAGGCATCAGTCAGCAAGGTCATCAGGCTTTGGCGGATTTTATCAAAGGGGCGGATTTCCCACTAGTCTCAGCCAACATCGATTTCTCAAAAGATAGTAAGTTTAATGGCTTGTTTACAGATTTAGTATCGAGTGATCCTAAAAACGGTAAAATTTACGCGGGTATTACAAAAGTTATAAATGGAGAAAAAGTAGGTATTTTTGGTTTGACGACGGAAGAAACTAAGGATATTGCTTTTGTTGGTAGTGTGCAATTTGAGAATTATATTAAAGAAGCACAAAAAGCGGTAGATGCGTTTAAAAATAGTGGTGTAACAAAAATCATTGCTCTAACACATCTTGGGTATGATGATAATCCAAAGAAAGACAATGATTTACTACTTGCCACTAATGTAGATGGGATTGATGTCATAGTTGGTGGACACAGCCACACAAAATTAGACAAGCCAGTCATTATAGAGCCAAGTGCTAAGAAAAAAGAACCTACAATTATTGTACAAGCATACCAATATAGTGATTTCTTAGGCACCTTAGATGTGCAATTTAATGGTGCTGGTATTGTAACATCGTATAATGGTGAATTACTAAAAATAGCCGATTATGCAGCTGATCCTGTTGCTGAAAAAATGCTAAAACCATTTAAAGATAAAGTGTCAGCGATTTCTAATAAAGAAATTGGCGCAACAGCTACAGCCCCTTTGTTAAATCCACGATTAACGGATGAAGGCAATAAAGGAGTTAGTGTGCGAAGTAATGAAACAGCATTAGGAAATTTAGTAACGGATGGGATGCTGAAGAAAGCAAAGCAATTTACAAAGAAAGAAGTTGTCATGGCGTTACAAAATGGTGGTGGTATACGTGCAGGTATCGATAGTGGATCTATTACAGCTGGGGAAGTTATTACGGTGCTACCATTCGGCAATACGTTGGCGTTAATGGATGTAACAGGAGCTGAGTTAAAGGCAGCGTTTGAAACAAGCTTTGCTAATTATCCAAAGGAAAATGGTGGCTTCCTTCATATTTCAGGTGCACAAGTGAAATTTGATTCAACAAAAGAGGCTGGAAAACGGGTTGTATCTATTAAATATAAAGACGCTTCAGGCAATTATATAACACTAGAAAATAATAAGACGTATACAATTGCCACAAATGCTTTTACAGCAAAGGGCGGCGATGGCTTTACAATGTTTGCTAAAGCATATGAAGAAGGTCGAGTAACGGATTTAGGTTTATCGGATTGGGAAAACTTCGCAGAGTATTTGACAAGCCTAAAAACGGTAACGCCTAAAGTAGAAAATAGAATTGAAGATTTATTAGGGAAAGATGGCTCATCGACTGGAGGGAGTAGCGGTGGCGGTGGTGGCACTACATCTCCTCCTCAAAATGTGACAATTACTGTTGATAAATTAGCAGATTTAGAAGGAAAAACGATTACAGGAAATCTCACAATTACAGGAAATGTTAAGGGAAATGCAGTTCTTCAAAATGTGAAAATCAATGGTAATTTAGATTTATCAGGTGTAAATGGCGATATTCAGTTAGTAAAAGTCGTAGTGAACGGCGATACAATCCTATAATGACCAAAATGGAGGGATTTTCTTTGTCAAAAAAAATGAATAAAACATTGCATACAAGCTTTGCAGTTGCGCTTGCAGCCAGCGCAATTATCCCAAGTGCCTCAGCTGAAACTGTACCACCTAAAGCAGCGGATCTTATCATTTCAGAATATATCGAAGGTAGTAGTTTTAATAAAGCCATTGAAATTTATAACGGCACAGGTGTAGATGTTGACCTTAGTCAATATTCATTAGAGCTGTATTCTAATGGGAAAACTACGGCTGGCCCACCACAAAAATTACTGGGCACATTAAAAGATGGAGAAGCATACGTAATTGCATATAGCCAGGCAAATCAAGCGCTTCTAGATAAGGCGAATATCACTTCAAATATAGCAAACTTCAACGGTGATGATGCACTTGTGCTGAAAAAGGATACTGAAGTAATCGATTCAATTGGACAAGTGGGAAGTACAGACTTTTTTGGTAAGGACGTTACACTTATTAGAAAATCGCATATTTTAACAGGCGATATAATTATTGATGATAAATTTACCGCATCGAATGAGTGGGTTTCTAAGAAAGCAGACAGCTTCGATAATTTAGGCACACATAAGCTCACAAATGAAGAAGACACTGGTGAACCACCTGTAGACCCTACTTTAGAAACAGTGTCGATAGCGGATGCAAGAACAAAGGCAACTGACACGCTTGTGCAAACAAAAGGTATTGTAACAGCTGTATTGAAAAATACCGTGCAAATTCAAGATGAGCACGCTGCCATTGCATTGCATCCGAAGTCAAAATTAAGCACAGTAAATGTAGGTGATGAAATTGTTGTCAAAGGTAACATTGGAGAATTTAATAATCTCCTTCAAATGAAAAACATTGAAATGGTAGAAACAGTTGGACAAAAAGAAGTTCCGGCACCTTTAGTAGTAACCGGTGCTGAAGTAAACCTAGAAGAGAACGAATCGAAGCTTGTAACGGCAAAAAATATTACATTGAACTCTGAATCTGCGGGTAACTATATTGCAGAAGATGCTTTGGGTACTCAATTTACAGTGCGAGATGAGAATAATTCACTCGGTCTTGAGGTCGGAAAAACATATGAAATGATAACTGGTATTATTCAACAATTCAATGATACGTATCAAATCATACCACGGAGTATGGCAGATATTTCTGAAGACGCTACGAAAACAAGGGATGTAAATGCCAATATAACTTCAGGAACAGTCGCCATTGGAACAAAAATAACGCTGAGTTCATTATCCGCCAATGCAAAAATTCACTATACTTTAGATGGTTCAGAACCAACAACCGCTAGTGCACTGTACACAGAACCAATTGAAATTACAAAAGATACAACAATAAAAGCAATAGCAAAAGCAGAGGACTTAAAAGTAAGTAACATTGCTACTTTTGAATATACAGCGTTAGACACGTCGAAGGGTATGTACATTCATGACATCCAAGGTGCAGGACATAATTCACCATTTAAAGATAAAACTGTCACAGATATCCCTGGTATTGTCACTTATACGTATACGTTAAATAATGGTGCTTATTTCCATATTCAAACACCTGATAATTTAGTAGATACTAATCCCAATACATCAGAAGGTTTGATTGTCTATGCAGGTTCCTCAAGTAAAGTAAAAGTGGGTGACTCTGTAAAAATTTCTGGTACAGTATCTGAATTTTACATGGATGGCTATTCTGATAAAAACAAGACGGATCTATCTGTCACACAATTGAATGCTAGTAACGGAAAAATAGAAACTGTAGATTCAAATGTACCTTTACCAGCACCACTTGTAGTTGATGAGAAAAACTTACCTAAAACAGCGATAGATAGTGATCAATTCCAAAATTTCAATCCTACAGTTGATGCGATTGATTTCTGGGAAAGTATCGAAGGAATGCGCGTTCAATTTAAAGATATTAAAGCAGTGGCACCACAAGAACATGGTGATTTAATAACGGTTTTAGAATCTAAAAAAACAAATACAATTCATGGTGGCGTACTACTTACGTCTAATCAAGCAAATCCAGATCGTATTCATTTTAAATTACATGATAATACTGCAGCACGTAAGTTTACAGTAGCTACTGGCGATAAATTTAAAGGACCAATAACTGGCGTTGTCAACTATGGTTATCAAAATTATAAAGTATACGCTGATTTAGCTGATATGGAAAAGGCTCACGTTAAAGGAACTACGAAACCACAAGACACAACAATTGTGAAACAAGAGAATAAGCTAACAATTGCTTCATACAATCTAGAAAACTTCTCAAATAATAGTAGTTCAACTTCAAATGACAAAGCGAAAAAACTGGCGACAGCAATCGTTAAAAACATGAAAAATCCAGATATTATTGGTGTGACAGAAGTACAAGATAATGACGGGGCAACAGACTCTGGCAATACAGCATCCGATAAGAGCTACCAACGGATTATAGATAGTATTATAGCAGCTGGGGGACCAACCTATAAATATATGAATATTGACCCTGAAGATAAAAAAGACGGGGGTGCGCCAGGGGGCAACATTCGAGTAGGTTTCTTATATAACCCGGAACGTGTGAAGCCAACAGAAGGTATCACTGCAGGGACTGCGAAAGAGGCTGTAAAATATAAAGATGGCAAGTTAACACTAAATCCTGGTCGTATTGAGCCGACAAATGATGCGTTCTCTAGCAGTCGTAAACCGCTAGCAGCACAGTTCAACTTCCAAGGTGAAGAGGTTATTGTCATCTCTAATCATTGGAACTCGAAATCAGGAGATTCACCACTATTCGGGCAAAAGCAACCACCGAATTATGGAAGTGAAGGTCAACGTGAAAAAATTGCAACAATCGTATCCAACTTTATCAATGAAGTAAAAACTCAAAATCCTAAAGCGAACATCATTTCAGTAGGAGATTTTAATGACTTCCAATTTAGCAAGGCGTTAAAAATTCATGAAGGTCAGCATATGACAAATATGATAAACGCTGTGGAAGAAAGTAAGAGGTACACATATCTCTACCAAGGAAATTCACAAGTATTAGACCATATTTTAGTCTCTAATAATCTTTCGCCGTATACAGATATTGATATCCTTCAAATTAATGCAGACTTTACGGAAATGGCAGGCCGTGCAAGTGATCATAATCCTGTACTTGCACAAGTGGATTTAAAAGCTGCAAAACAAAGTACAGTCAATTATAGTTTAAAGGATTTTCAAACGAAAAAACTAATCATTACAAAACCAAGGATTGCATTAACACTAAGTGAAAATGTTAAAATTCCGAATGGCATTGAGATTAAGAGTGATTATGCTGTCTTCAGCGGAAGCGGATTTACCGATAAAGTAGTGACAATTCACGCCAATAAACCAGGGATCATTGTTGATTTTAAAGGTATTATTGTAAAGGAAGTAATCATTAAAGGGAATGAGAAAATCACAATTCACAATGGTGAAGGTATTCAAAAAATTACTAATGTAAAGTAACAATATTAAAAGAGGCAATGAAAACAACTTTGTTTTCATTGCCTCTTTCTCTTTTCTATGATCTTTTTGTTCATCACTGTATAATGGGAAGTTGATTTTCGACTTTTAGTGAGGAACCGTTTTTAAAAAGATAATGTTAGTACGATGATGACTTGAGCAATTATTTATTTGTATGTAAGAGGTATTAAGTAAACATGAACATCTAGTATTCTCTTATGTTAAACATTTAGGATGTGGGATAATATGTGTACTTATATTTTTTATATTAGGAAAATTGGAAATGGAGTTACTTTTAGTATCTACATTAATTTCGACCGTTTACGTTACATTTTTCTTTGTAAATGATACGCTTATTAAGCGTTTTGAAAAAAAGATTGGAGAAATAATATGAATATCGATCGTTCAAAGTTAGTTTATAGAAAAGCAACAAAAGAAGATGCAACGCAAATTAAACGCCTTGCAGAAGAGGTAATTATTAAAAATTACACATCATTCTTAGGTGCTGATAATACGAGATCTTATATTGAAAGTGGTGAATCATCTAAAGAAATAGATAGTAATATCGAAAATATCATTGTTGCACAATATGAAGATGAGATTATAGGTTTAACTATTTTGAAGGAAGATTTATTGCATTTAATAATGGTTAGACATAGTCATCAAGGTTATGGTCTTGGTGGACTTCTTCTTCAATATGTTGAAAAAGAATTATTTAAAAATCATAATACGATTAGGCTTGAAACTTTTGAAGTTAACGCACCTACTATTGAATTTTATAAAAAACACAATTGGAATATAATTGAGAAAGAGTTTTCTGAATTTACAAACGGATTTATAATCAAGTTCGAAAAACAAAGAATAAATGGATAGCCTTTAGTTCATGTCAAAAAGCCCTCACTTGAGTAACTAATCAAGTGAGGGCTTTTTGACTTATTCTTATTCTGCCTGCATATCGTGCGCCATGTTAGTACTCATTTTTAGTGTAGATGCGCATAAAACAATCAGACTCCCTAATCCAATTCCAAGTAAAACGATAGTAGGTTGATTCAAACTAAGTTCGTTGTCGAAGAAAAATAATTCACGTAGACCGTCAACCATAAAGCGCATTGGTAACCATGAATAGATCCAATCATGATAAAACGAAGACATAAACTCTGGAGGCATTGCGAGTAATGGTGCGCCAAAGAACAATATTAAAACAAATAGTGGCATGGCTTTTATGCCCATCCATGCAAGACCTGCTGAAATCAATAAATAAAAGCTGAAGAATGCTATTGCTATGAACCAAGCGATGCCTGAGAAATTAGGAATATCTATTCCTATTGCACTAGCCATCCACGTCAAACCAAAACCTGCAAAAACAGCAAGTATACCCCCAATAAGAACCTGTATTAATTGAGCAGCGAACTTTTCTTTTCGATTTGCAAACTGTAGTTTATTCAGCCATAACGATAAAATAACTGCACCAGCTATGCTAGCCATCCATAGTGGCTGGAATAATGAAACAGGTGCATTCCCATTCACACTATGTTGGCCAATGATATTTACATTCGTAAAATCCTTTATAATCGGCGAAGCTAATGCGGCGGCTTGTTTAGTCGTTAAGGTACTTCCTTGTTTTTCGAAGCCCGCTAATAACTGCGTTCTAACATTATTATTCATATTGTCTACTAATCCATTTAGTAATTGGCTAGCCATTGTTGAAGCCAACGTATTCATACCTTGATTCACAAAAATTTGAACTTCTGGTGATGTAGGAGTTGGTGTTTGAAGAGAGGCTTGTTTTTGACTAAAGTCTTTTGGTATGACAAGTGCGGCGTAATACTTTCTGTTATTCAATCCATTTTTTACTGCCTTATAACTTTCTACGGTAATCCATTTCACAGTAGGTTCTTCGCCGCCTGCTGTTTTTGTTGTATCTTGAATCATTGTAGCGATTGTTTCCCCCATATTTACTGTTGTTTGATTGGGGAGTGTCACTCCTTCATCCTCATTAACAAAAGCAATAGGTAAGTTTTTAGGTGTAGAATTCACTGATGGAACTAATGTCAAACTAAAAAGTATGATCACTGCCAATACAATGAACGGTGATAGAAGAACAAGCTTATCCTTTACAATTCTCATTTAAATTCCTCCTTCAATCATTAATGAACACATCGTTGATTTATGATCACAATGTAAATTATAATTTATCTATACTAGATGGCAATAATCAATACATCATGAAGTGTCTATTACTAAACAGAAAACTATATATTGTTCATTATTGAAGGGAAGATGACTAAACATGTCCAATCTGAAAACAGATCGACGAATAGTACGAACGAAAAAAGTTATTCGAGACGCTTTAACCGACTTAATAGAGGAAAAAGGTTTTGAGATGATTACAGTCAGAGATTTGACTGAGAAAGCTGATATTAATAGAGGGACTTTCTATTTACATTATCAAGATAAATATGATTTGCTGAAAAAAAGTGAAGACGAGCTGATTGAGGGAATGAAAGACTTTATCAACGAATTAAATCCAAATATAATCTTCCAAACTAATGTGCAAAATGAACCGCTACCATTTTTAGTGAAGTTATTTGAATATATAGCAGAAAATGCACGGTATATGAAATTAATATTAGGACCGAATGGAGATCCTTCGTTTCAAGATAGAATAAAGCAATTTATGAGAGCTAACTTTATAGAAAAAATCATGAAAGATTTAAAAGGGGAATCGCTTTTAGTGCCAGTAGATTATCTTATGAGCTATGTTACTGCTGCTCACCTTGGCGTCATTCAACAATGGTTAGAAGGTGATATGCAGCAATCCCCTCGAGAAATGGCGTTAATATTAGTTAAGATATCGTTTTTTGGTCCAGCTCATGTGGCAGGATTGAAAGTGGAGTAGATAAAGAGGATAGACATTCACTTTTCCTGTTTATCTATAATAAAACACGCTGAATATTACAGAAGTCCACTAAATAAATAGACTGCGGTTGCCCATATAAAAACAGCTGAACATTTGTTAAACACGTTCATTAATTTTCCGGAGCTGTCGACTTTTTTTAACGATGCTCCAGCAAGCGTGAGTCCAAAAAACCAAAGCCAAGAAATCAAAATACAAGAAGCGGTGAAATAGATTTGTGCTGCACCACTATACTTCAAAGCACTTGTCCCAATCACGCCGATCGTATCCAATATGGCATGGGGATTAAAAAGGGATACTGAGAGTGCAAACAAGATTTGTTTTTTTATAGGCAATGCTTTATTGTTTTCGGTTGTTGTCGACTTAGATTGCCAAATAGCAAAGCCCATATACAGTAGAAAAAGCATACCTGCACCCATCAATCCCACCCGTAGCCATTCAAATTGCAAGACAATAACAGATAAGCCAAAGACTGCGAGCAAAATAAGTAATGTATCACATAATGCTGCAGTGATGCTAGCTGGGAAGGCACGAACTAAACGCTGTTGCGTGGCACCTTGTGAAAATACGAATACATTTTGTACACCTAACGGCAAAATAAGCCCAAATGCTAAAATCGCGCCATGCAGAAATGCTTCCATTTGTCATACCTCCTTACCTTCATTAGTTTACATATGATATCACTACCGTCGCATGAACATTAATGGAATTTTCAGATTTGACTTTTTTGCGTTTAAAAGAAAAAACGATTACA
>JAVWKG010000106.1:0-10714 GCA_036638655.1 Lysinibacillus sp.
GTAGATGAGTTTTCTAGTAAAGCAGTAATCTATCAGCAAACGGTAAGAGAATACCGTAATATGCACGCTGAATATTTACGTGAATATACACGACTAGACGCACAGCACAATAAAATTCATGGCAAGGGCCTCGTGAAAGGTGTTTTCAATAAACACGCACAAAACGAGTTTTTCAATGAACGTGTTGCTAAGTTAAATGAAGGACAAATGGCATGTGCACAAAAATTCGAGCAAATACAGTCATCTGAGAAAGAAATGCTAAAGCATATTCATGCGATACAAAATCATCTCATGGGCTTGGCAAAGACTCGCCTTCATCAAATTGAAAACAAGGTAAATGAGTTAAATAATCAGCGTGTACGAGAGCAACGTCAATTAAAATCATACGCTGCGAAATTAAATGAATTTACTTGTTTAATAGAAGCACAAGGGTTTTTACGAGATGCGATTGAGCCGTTTTTAATGGATGAAAAAACACCGCTTACTGAAAGAGAGCGCCAAATGGTGAAAGAAACAATTACCGCTATTTGTGCAGTCGATTTATCATATAATGGGTTGTTGACACGAAGTAAGGCAACGAATAGAGCAGATGATACAATTATTGAATTTGATTTTGAGCAAAAGTATCCACTGCATGCATTAAAGCTTACTGAAGCTGATGTGAAATCAAAAGACATTCCAGAAGTACCGATAAAATTAGAAATTATATATAACGAATCATAATCAAAGAGAATCGACCTACGCGGTTGGTTCTTTTTTGTTGTTGTTTTCTTACTATTCTGTTGCCTTCCGTTCTAGATGGCGCTTTCCGCGGGGCGTGCGGTGAGCCTCCTCGTCGCGAAAACCATGCTCCTGCGGGGTCTCACCTGTCACGCTCATCTAAGCAGGAGTCGCCATCTTCCACTTCAGGCAACTAATATGAACTTACAAGCAGATGCAAAAAATAGTCAATACGTAAAATGCTGGAAATGCTACACTGCTTCAGTGTATAGGATTGTGTGTCAACTTTCTATTTATTTATATTTTTGTCTTTTAAAGGTTCCTTCTTTTTAGGCAACTCTCTTCAAAAGTAATGTTTAGGTCGACTTTTATTCTACAGTGGATGTCACTTGTTTTCTATGTCTATTTAAACTACTGATTCCTATCTTCACTTAGCTGTTTGTGGAGTGTAGAGCGGAGACTCTCGCGGAAAGCGTCCGCTCGAAACGGAAATCAGCGGGAAGTGAAATGCCATCGCTTTTTCTATTTTCTAAAAGAAGGGGGGAGGTGACATCAAAAAACCCTACAGATGCACTTAGCAAATGTAGGGTTTGGCGTTCGCCTATTAAGGGGAGGCGAATGTGATAGTTCATAGTTTTACTTTCGGATTTTTGCAATTTCGTCAGCAACGAATTGAACGCTTGTGCCGACAATGATTTGAATGCTTTGTGGTCCAACAACATTGATGCCTGGAACACCTGTTGACTTAATTTTCTTTTGGTCAACAACATCCATATTTTTAACTTCTACACGTAAACGAGTTGCACAGTAATCAACTGCAGTTACGTTAGCATCGCCTCCTAAAGCGTCATAAATTGAAGTAGCCATAGATGAGAATTTATTGTCTGAAGTTGTGCTGTTATCAGCATCTTCTACATCCTCATCGTCTTCACGACCAGGTGTTTTTAAGTTGAATTTTACGATTAAGAAACGGAATATCACATAATATATCACTGCAAACACTAAACCTTGAACGATTAACATATAAGGTTGGTTTGCAAGAGGTAAGCGAGAACTTAGGAAAAGATCGACGAACCCGGCACTAAAGCCAAAGCCTGCTGTCCATTGGAATGAAGCAGCGACAAATAATGAAATACCTGTTAAAGCAGCATGCACTACATAAAGAGCTGGTGCTAAGAACATGAATGCGAATTCAAGTGGCTCAGTAACACCTGTGAAGAATGCTGCGAAACCTGCCGCTAACATTAAAGAAGCAGCTTGTTTTTTACGTTTTGTTTTAGCAGTGTGGTACATTGCAAGTGCTGCAGCAGGTAAACCAAACATCATAATTGGGAAGAAACCTGCTTGATACATACCAGTAACACCTTTTTCACCAGTGCCAGCCCAGAAGTTTCCGATATCATTAATACCAGCAACGTCAAACCAGAATACTGAGTTTAATGCGTGGTGTAATCCCATTGGAATTAAAAGACGGTTGAAGAATCCGTAAAGACCTGCGCCAACAGCACCTAATCCACTAATAGTTTCACCAAAGTTTACTAATCCAGAATAAACGATAGGCCAGATGAAGAAAAGAGCTGCAGAAGCGACTAACATAGAAGCAGCAGTCATAATTGGTACTAAACGTTTACCACTAAAGAATGCTAAGAAATCAGGTAATTTTACTTGACTAAAACGATTGTACATAATAGATGCTATAATTCCAGATAAAATACCGATAAATTGGTTTTGAATTTTCCCGAAAGCAGGGTTTACATCCGCAGGGTCAACACCTTGTAACATAGCGACTGATCCAGTTGAAAGTAACGTCGTTACTACTAAGAAGGCAACTAAACCACTGAGTGCGGCAGAGCCATCTTTATCTTTGGACATCCCTAAAGCGACACCGACTGCAAATAGAATAGACATGCCTTGACCAGAAAGAATTGAATCACCAGCTTTAATTAAGAAAGCTGCTACTACATTACCAGAACCCCATCCAGTAGGGTCTATCCAGTAACCAATACCCATAAGGATTGCAGCTGCTGGTAACACGGCTACTGGTAACATTAAGGATCTTCCGAGTCGTTGTAGATATTTCATCATATAAAAATTCACTCCTATTCAGAAATTTTAGATAATTCTAATTTTTGTATAACCTTTCAATATGAACTGCAATGTAACCTAACTCATGATTCGGTAATTCGATACCATGTAATTTCTCTACCTCTTTCGCCACTTCAAGTGCACAATTATACGAAAAAGGGAACTTCTTTTGAATCATTACGAGCATTTCTTCATCCATTGTACTAAGCTCGTAATTATTCAATCTTGTTAAAGCAAAACGTAGATGGGTGATTAGTCGATGGTACGAAATATCATCTTCTTCAAGATGAATTTGTAAGTATTTTTGAATAATCTGTACCATATCTCGAATAATCGTTGTTTGTCTTACTGTTTGGTGTAAATCGCCTCCTTGTAGTTTCATCGTATGGATATGAAGAGCAATATAAGCTGCCTCATCTTCCGGCATTTCAACTTGGCATTTCTCTTTTATATGTCGTATTGCCCAAAGACCAATTTCAAATTCTTTTCTATACAATATTCTTATCTCATGTAAGAGCTTGTTATTGAGTTGGATACCATCCTGTAACCGTTCGATAGCGAATGACACATGGTCCGTCAGCACAATATGAATGCGTTCGTTTAATTTTGAGCCAATCGCTTCCTCGGCGTACGTAATAATTTCTTCAGAGATGGTAAAATGCTCTTCTGGAATCCGACTTAGTAGCTGTTGGAGCTTGTCGTTTTCCTTGATAATGAATATTTTTTCGATCTTGTCTAAGGTGACAAGATCGTTCCTTTTTTTACCAAATGCAATGCCGGCTCCAACAGCGATTTTCTCTTGACCTTTATCAAGCATAATCACAGCATTGTTATTGAGGATTTTTGTTATTTTAATAAGAAGCAACCTCCCATGCATTCCTAAATATCAACGTGTGTTACTTAGCTGAAATAGTCATTAACACGGTTTTATTTTGGATGCCATCTTTTGTATAGTGACATTGAACTTTTTTGTCAGCACCATTTGTAATAACGATTGGTGTAACAGTACTCTTTGCATTTGCTTTAATGTATTCCCAATCGACTTCAATTAAAGCTTGCCCAGCAGAAACAGTTGAACCTTGTTCTACTAAAACTGTGAAGCCTTTTCCTTGAAGAGCAACTGTCTCTAGTCCTATGTGAATGAGAATTTCTGAACCATCTGAAGAGCGTATACCAATTGCGTGTTTAGAGTCAGAGATTAAAACGATTTCTCCGTCAACAGGTGCATAAATCCGACCATTTGAAGGAATAATAGCAACCCCTTCTCCCATCATTTTTTGGCTGAAAACTGGATCTGGTACATCTTCTAATGAGATTATTTCTCCATTGACAGGTGCTAGAACTTCTAAACCACGCTTTTTGAAAATATTTGAAAACATGTAAAAAACTCCTTTATAGTAAAAATAGTTGTGTAATAAGTAAAGCATGAAAAAGGCATGGAGGCAAAAGAGTAGTCATCTAAGACTTCTCCATTTACCACCATGCCTGATCGTATCAGTAACATGTGATTCAATATAAAGTTAAAGATATTGAAAGACGTATAATACTGTATTAATAGTGAGTAGTTGCTGCTTATTTATCCTAACATATGCCGAGATTGCAAGATAAAGTACAACTTTTAAAAACTAGTTGTTATTAATATATCACTCAGTATATCTTTTGGAAAGACAAAATGGAAGCATTTTTTTACATAGACGAGTTTATTTTAAACAAATCTACGATATTACTAGCATTTCTGAATGATTATTTCGAGAAAAAGCGTAACATAAAATGGTACAGGTTACAACATTTTTTTAAAATTTTATAGATTCATAGAGAGAAATAAACCTGTCGCACATCTTTTGAGAACCCTTCATCTGTAGTAATAATCTTTACTGAATGATGTTGAGGGGTGATTTTTATGTGGTAAAATTGGATTAATAAGTTAAATGTAAGTTTGGATGTAGATTTGGAAAGGCGGAGATTTAAAATTATTGTTTATTTTATTATCGGAGCAGAAATTGCGTTTTGGTTATTTATTTTAGCGGGCTTAGTATTGCGCTACATTTTTAAATTCAAGCGGCTCAGTCTAGTTGTTTTAGCAGCTACGCCAATCATTGATGTGGTCCTTATTTTACTAACGGTATTCGATTTGAAAAATGAGGAGACCGCAACAGTCTTTCACGGATTGTCGGCCATTTATATTGGGGCATCTATTGCATATGGCAAGCAGATGGTGACATGGGCCGACCAGCACTTTACCTATTATGTGCTGAAAACGGGGAAACGCCCAGAAAAAGTATATGGTAAGGAAAGAGGGAAGCGTGAGCTTAGTGGTTTTATCCGACATATTGTCGCCTATATAATTGGCGCTTCGATTTTATGGGGAATTCTCTTATTTCTAGGAAAAGATGAACAAACAATAGCGCTATTTAATGTTTGGCGTATTTGGTCAATCGTCCTAGTAATTGACGGAATCATAAGCTTGTCTTATGTTTTCTTTCCGACAACAAAAAAATAGATTCTTAATAATCGAATTAATTGAAAGATACAGTGGGAGGGTTTTTATTGATTCATGTAAAAGGGAAGTATACGGAAGCAAAAATATATGCAATGGCTTCGTTGCAGACGGCAATTGATCAAATAAAAGAGTTAACAAATCAATCGTTTATGACGGGGACGAAAGTGCGTATTATGCCTGATTATCATGCAGGAAAAGGCTGTGTCATTGGTACGACGATTCAATTAAATAATCGCGTAGTTCCAAATCTTGTTGGCATTGATGTAGGGTGCGGTGTATTTGTCGCTGAAATAGACGCAACAGATGTAGATTATGCGCTGTTGGATTCTACAATTCGAAAGTTTGTGCCGAGTGGCAATGAGACGCATGAGGAAGTTTCGCCAGAACGAGCATATGGAGAATTTGAGGGGAAGCAGTTTATCGCAAGTGGCTTTAAGGATGATTATACAAATCTTTCGCTAGGTACGCTAGGTGGGGGCAATCATTTTATAGAATTAGCGAAAGATGATGAAGGGAAGTATTATTTACTTATTCATACAGGCTCTCGCTATGTCGGAGCAAAAGTAGCGAACTGGCATCAAAAACGTGCCTTTGAATCGCTACGCCAGGAAGATTTAACGGAGAGAATTGCGGAGATGAAAAGCAAAGGTCAAGCGCAACATATTCAGGCGATGATTAAAGAATATAAACAGCAAAATCCGGTTGTACCAAAGGAATTATCCTATTTAGAGGGAACTGCTTTTGACGATTATATTCACGATATGAAAATTGCACAAAATTACGCGCGTATGAATAGACAGATCATTGCTCGTACGATTGCAGAGCATATGGGCTGGGCGTATATAGATACATTTGATACGATTCATAATTATATTGAAACGGAAACGATGACATTACGCAAAGGAGCTGTCCGAGCGAATAAGGGGGAAAAACTTGTTATTCCATTGAATATGCGAGATGGTTCACTCATTTGTGTTGGTAAAGGGAATCCAGAGTGGAATAACTCTGCTCCACATGGCGCTGGTCGGGTTTTCTCTCGTCGTGTAGCGAAAGAGCAGCTGAATATGACAGATTTCAAACAAACGATGGAAGGAATTTGGACGACATCGGTGACAGAGGAAACGCTAGACGAAGCACCTATGGCCTACAAATCGGCTGACGAGATTACATCGATGATTGGTGACACGGTTGATATTTTGAAAGTCATTAAACCGGTATACAACTTTAAAGCAAGTGAAGAGGTTGTGTCATATAGAAGAAAGTCGAAATGATGAGGATGGAGAAACTAAAATAAGGGGGCATATGTAGATGAGGAAAATAGTATTGATTGTTTTTGTAGTTCTCACATTAACGGGGTGTGTAAGTGTTTCTTTTTCTAATGTTCCTGATTTTGACGTGATTTCGGAGACGGAAATTTCTTCAACTGACAATGTTGTTATTCAAGAACTTACTTATGATGAAAGTAAATTCGAGAGTTACTATGCAAATTATTATGATATGACTAAGGAAAATGGTTTGTATAAATTTAGTTTTGATAATAAAAAGAGCTATATTTTGTTTCTATCAAAAGGGACAGAATATACAAATATCGTATTTGATGTGGTGGGAAATGATTTAATAGTGACGTATGAATCTTCCAAGAAGGAAGGTGCCAATAAGTCTAAGTTATTCGCATTTGACAATAAAGGTTATGAGGTGTTTGACACAATTGTTTTAAAAAATAATGGAGAAGAGGACCACTTTCAAATGTCCGCTGTTGTTGAGTGAAAAAGAGAATTGATTTTTCGTTTCGAAGTAAATGATGCAAGGGATTCCTAATGAAGGAATCTCTTGCTGCCTATATCATCCCATACCTTTACTTCGACGCATAGAGCGAATCATTTTCTTTGTTTCCGCATCAATTCGCAGGGATTCTGTTATTTTTTGCAGTGCTTTGTTGTACGTAAAGAGGTCAAGGTTATTGTTTTGTAAATAAGGCATTGTTGCTCCTGGTATTTTAATGTAGCAAATAGAAACTGCCCAAGCAACGGCCATTTTGACATAATAATCTTCATGCGTAATTGCATCAAGTGTTGCTAATGTTTTTTTAATATATTTTTCATCCACATAGTAGCTTAAAAGCATAACGACTGCAAAGCGGATGTCGTATGCTTTTTTTGATGCCAAATAAGGCTGCAAAAAATCCCATACGAGTGCTTGATTTGTTTTCGTGAATTTTAGTCCTGAACAGAAGCTATCACAAACAGACCAATTATCGATTTTCGGTACAAACTGTGCAATAATAGCAAGCTTTTCCTCCGGCGTCATCTTCATATAGCCGATGACCATCCCCTGCAGTAGTACTTCCTCGAAATAATCATCTTTCGCAGTATGTAGATAGTTTATTGGATCTTCCTTAGCGAGTTGTTGCGCTATTTTTCTTAGCTCGGGCACACGTACACCGATGATCGTTTTTGGATTGAGCGTTGGGATTAACGCAGATGAGAATTTTTGATATGGCGGGTCTTGTAAATCAAATAATTGTTTGAGAATGGGCATATGAAACACTCCTTTCCATTGATTGTACAAGGAAATGAAATGTTAGAAAAGAAAATGAACGAAATAGCTCACACGACTGTCTAATAGGTAGAAGGAGAATGCTGAAAGAGGTGAATAGAATGGATGAAAAGGCATTAGTACAGCGAGCGATAGCAGGTGATGAAGCAGCATTTTTACAAGTGCTACAAATATATGAAAGCACGATGTATAGAACAGCATACGCCTATTTGAAAAACGAACATGATGCGATTGAAGCGGTACAAGAGGCGACTTATCGTAGCTTAAAAAAGATACATACCATAAAGGAACCTAGTTTTGTTGGGACATGGCTTGTGCGGATTTTACTGAATATTTGCCATGACATGCAAAAAAAGAGTGGGCGGTTGGAGTTAAAGGAATTCATAGAAGTAGAAGGGGAAGCGCCGAATCCTCAACGCTTTGAAATGACGGAGGCGATTGCCAAATTGTCAGAGGAGCAGCAGGAACTTATATTTTTGAAATATTTTCAGGATTATAAAAATCAAGATATCGCCGTATTGCAAAATATTCCTGAAGGTACAGTGAAATCGAGGTTACATACGGCTTTGAGGAAGCTGAAAATCTATTTTGTTGGGAAGGAGGAGTTGTAGTTGAAAGACTTCGATGAACAAAATTATGATGCCATTGTTGAAGAATTAGAAAAGGTACCTGTACCACAAGATAAGTTAGCTGAGGCAAGAACGGTGAGCTTTATACGCGGGCAAAGGGAAAAAGTAAGACGAAAAAGAGCTTGGCAAGGTGTTGCAATGGCGGCGGTGTTCGTGCTTTTGTTTGTAACGTCGATTCGAATCTCACCTGCCTTTGCAAGAGAAGTGGCGAAAATTCCAGGCTTTGCGCCACTCGTTGAAATGATTGCGTATGACAAAGGCATGAAAGATATATTAGTAAATGATTACTATGAGGAATTGGATATTACAAAAACGAAAAATGGTTTAACCTATTCACTTATAGGCGTGATTGCAGATGAATCGGGGATGGTGCTGTCTACTCAATTATTAGCTCCGTTTGATATTCATCAGTTACATGTGAAGAACGTAGAAATCGTGCATAATGGTAAGCCACTAAAAGCTTCGATGACATATGGGTGGGCTGATCAGCAAGAGCCAACTAATACCATTGATTCAAAAATAGAAATTATTTCAAAAGAAAGTATTGACTATACGAATTCTACTTTTGAATTGAAGATTTCTTTAACAGATGAATGGCAAACAACGTTTTCAATTCCATTTTCAATAAATCGGGAACTAGCAAAATCAGAAGAATATACATTGGATGAAGTAGTGGAAATAGATGGACAATTAATTAATGTCAAGTCATTAAAAGTTTCGCCACTCCGGACAGAACTTAGGTTGTCGGTGGACCCAACAAATACAATGCGAATCCTTGGCTTTGAAACAATTCAATTAATCGATGAAAAAGGTGAAGTGTGGGGAGCCATTGAAGATGGTGTAATTGGAACTGGCTCACTTCTTAATGGGGAAGTATCATATTTCATTCAAAGTAATTATTTCAGACAACCAAAAAGCTTAACAATTCGACTTGGAAAAGTGCAAGCATTACCAATAGGTCAAGATTATATCGAAGTAGATTTTTTAACAAAAAAAGTGCTCTATGCACCACCGTTTGATGGATTAGATATACGTGTTCTGGATTTTAATACAATAGAAGTAAAGTCTACAATGATCAGTGACTTTTCTGATGCGGTAGATATGAATGGAGAAAATGTCTATATAATTGGCGGTACACATATGGCAATTAGCGAAGGGAGAACAAACGAATCCACCTATTCATTCAATCTAAGAGGCGCAACGAATCCTATCCGAATCTATTTTAATCAGTACGAAAACTATTTACAAGGCAGTGCGGAAATCAAAGTCCCTTTAAAGTAAGCGTAGAGAAAATTTGTTGACATAAACGAAAAAGGCATAGCTTGAGCGTACACTGCCCAAGCTATGCCTTCTTACTGCCAACTAAAATCAGATAGTTGGGGACTTGACACATCGATAAGAGTATTGTCTTCACTATAAATATGGATTTTGTAGCTTTCGTTTTGAATGATTTTTGAAATTTCTTCAGATAGCAGAAAATCATTAATAGATTGTTCAATTTTTAGTGCAGTTTTAGCATCTTGTGAATCAGTTGAGTTTAGTGAAGTTGTAATGGAAAGGGTAAGTGGTTTGTCGAATGAATAATAAACGTCCAAGATTTCGTATTCCATGTTGATGATTAAGCCTGCATGAATCGAATTAATGATTGGTTGCCACTTTTTTGCGATTTTTTCATTTTCAACATCGATGTAGAGTGGTTTAATGGTGAATTGCCCCATATCTTGCTCGCTCACAATCGTATTGACAACTTGAATAATATCGCCGATCCTTTTTTCTTGATCGGAAAGAACTAAAGGAATGAAATTTTCAACATCATTTATATTGGCGAATGCCGAAATGATTTCAAAATCCTGTAATCTCGCATCATTCATAATAGCCTTTTCAAGCTTCGTTACATTTTCTGTTCTTTGTTTTTTCGCTGTAGAATCACTGCTGTGGGGAAGTTCATGGACGATTTCTAAGGAATATTGTTCTGAATTTGCCGATTGTAAAAACGTATTTACTTCTTGTTCGATGCTTCCTTTTACAATATTAAAATACGCTGCTGTTCCAACAACATTTACTGTAATTATCTTGTTAGGTGAATTCAAACCAACATCGCGAATTTGATAATTCTTTTTGATTAATTGATCATGTATGGAATGAGCAATGGTTGTTTTCGCTGGAAAAATGAGATGAAAGAAGGGCGTTTTGACAAGGGCATTTTGAATAGGTGGTGTTGCCA
>JAVWKG010000107.1:0-10555 GCA_036638655.1 Lysinibacillus sp.
TAAGGATATTTTTCTCTCAAAGCCTCTGGTAAGTCCTTGGGTATTAAATTCCCATCAACTAATACCTTCAATAGCTCATTTTGATACCTATATATACGATCGGCATGTTCCTCATAATGCTTCCCATTTTCTAAATACTCTTCCATCAATTCCGGACTAAGTGGCGTTTTAGATTTCCCCTGTTTCTTTATCAAATAAAGACCGTGACGTGCAACTAAATAGCGCCCAAATGACTCTACATCGTCAACATCCTTTAAAATACTTTCTAACGATTCACCTGTTCTTTCACCGGTAAGACTGTTAAATGTTTCACGCTTAATAAACGTAGCTGCTCTAGCTACAGTACCGCGCGTTAGAACTGCCATTTGATAAGCATTGGAACGTCCTTCAATTTTAATGCCTAATTCTTTTTCAATCTTTTTAATTGCATCAAAAATCGGATGTTCTTTTTCGAAAATTTTTGTATAGTATTTCGTAATAAATTGCTTAGCAGTGAGGCGTATTTTCTGTTGGCCAATTGGTGCAACAACCCCACGTAATTCTTGTTCTGCATCACGATTTAACCAATCAATCATTTTTGCACGTGTAGCCGCCAAAGGTTTATCCCATTTGGCTTTTTTCATGCTGGCATTAACTTTATCGTGAAGTGTTTGGCTCAATTCCGTATAACTAACTGGTGCATTCGTTTCAGCATATAAATATTGTCGGAAATATTCAGCAACACCTTCCTTAGCTTTTTTCACCTGCGTCATGTCTCTCGGTAATTCTAAATTTGCTTCTGCAAATTTAATCCACTCTTGTTTTAGAGTTGGATCGCTAGACCACCCATTCTTTATATCAAAGCGGTGTCCTAGCTCATGCGCAATGACCTCAAAATCCCCATATTCTTTTGTACGCACAATAGCAAATTTGTTTTTGAAGATTCCTTTTGCACGTTGACGATATTGCCCTACATCGATTCGCACATTGAAATTCTCTTTTATGAAACTGATAATTTCAGCACGCGTCGTTTCACCTTTATTTACTTCTGCTTGGTTACGTTCTCCGCGCGCTCTAACGAATGTGTCTGTGTTTGAACTCGTTTTTCGTCCACTCGTTTCAGTAGTTGACTGACTACTTTCGGATTCGTCTTCAAATAAGTTGGTTTGTACTCCCGCATCTTCATTACTCACTTTCTGAATAGCAGCTACTAGTAATTCATCCTTCGTCGGCGCTGCATCTTTAAATAGACTTTGTTGATTTGGATTTCCCGCTGCTTGCAAAACTTCCACATAGGTATCGATTAACTCTTTATATGCCTTTACACTTTTACGGGCTTTTCCATCAATCACTACACCAGTATCAAATAATCGTAACAACTCTTTTGATACATTAGACAAACCATCATCAAATAACGAAGTTTGATTTAAAAACGTTTCTACTGATGTATTTTCAGAACGCAATTCTGAAAACTTTTCTACTGCCGCAACTAAATCCTTAGATATGTCTTCATTGTAATAAGCATTATTTTGAATGCCATCCACCATTTTAACAACTGAAGGAGCTGCTTGTAGTAGTGTATTAGTTAATGTTTTCACGTTATTATCATTCGATTCCACCATAAGCATTAACGCTTCACTATTACCATAAGCTTTTGCAAGAATAGCATTTTGCACACGTCTTAATCCATCTTGGCTCAATGCTCCGTCCGATGTCATTAATATACCGCGCTCATTATTCGGTACAACCGACTGGATAAATTGAGAAATAAATGCTTGATTACTCGCAACGTTTAGATCACCCTGTTCAGAAGGACTAAACAAATACATGACCTTATCTGTAAGCTTTTTCGAATCTGCTACAGCTTGTTCTACTGAACTCATCGCCGCTACATTAGAAACATTCGCTTCCTCGACAAATTCCTGTCGATTCACTTCGTTTGTTCGAACACGTACTAACACTGGATTATCCATTGCTTTTACTTTTTCCGCATCAAGGCCAAACTTTTCAGCATTTTCTACGAGATAAGATTTATATTTAACTCCTGTCGCATACTTTTCTTGATACATTTTTTGTATGGCGATTGTTCGGCCATTACCACTCTCCACAATATAATCAGAGGAAACAATAGGAGCACCGTCGGAAGCTTTAGCGGAATCAGCTAATAGCTCCGGATTTAATTTTTGAGCGATTGTTTTAATTTGCTGCTGTGAAGCTTGACGGCTACGATCACGTGGTTGCAATTCGCTTGGGTACTCTTCATTCGCTCTTAACGCTGTATCATGTGACGCTATTAACTGACTTGCACCCACTACCTCATATCTAAATTGAATTTCCGTACCCACTTCTGTGTAAGCTTTTCCAGTAATCCCCAATACCTCGGTAGTTAAGGGTACCGTATTATCAACGGTGTCAGATACTGGCACATCGGAAATTTTTCCTTCCTTGTTATTTTCTTGGCTACCATCTTTTTCTACTTCTTTTTTTTCACTATTATTATCATTTTGTTTTGTGGAATCCACTTTTTGTTGTTCTGTATTATTGATTATTTTCTCCTCGTTATCGTCTACATTCGGCGTACTCTCACCACCTATTTCCTGTTCTGTAGAACGAGAAAAACTTTCTGCTACTACTTTATCGAACTCTTCTAATAATCGCTGACTCATTTGGTATGTTTCTCTATTACGTACCTCATCTATTGCAATTTCGACATTTTGACCTTGAGCAATTAATTCATTTATGTCTCTTACAATTTTATTAGTAAAGTTCTTTTTACCTTGAGCAATATATTCACTTCTGTTAATTACCATTTTATTGTTAAAGTTCGGTGGTAATTTTATTTCATTTGCTGCATCTGTTTGTACTGGCAATTCTACGCCATTATTTTCTAATGGTTCTACTAAAGTTGGAATATCATCTATCTGGTCCGCCATTACATTTGCTTCCGATACACGCATAACAATTTCATTAATAGAATTACGTGGAACATTAATTGTTTTGTCAGCTGATGTTTTCACTTTAACCATTTTACCGCCATCATCTTCAACGACCGTATAAGTTGTTTCTGCTTTCGTGCCTTTTAATTTAATTTCATCGCCTGCTTGCAAATCACCAAAATTCTTTACTTCTGGTGAAGGTGTATTTAATTGCTTCACTTCGTTATTAACCGGTGGCGGAGTTGATGGAACATTCAACTGATTCATATTAGTTGGTAAAGGATTAGTTTGAATAGCAGGCGGGATCAGTTGATTATTTGGTGATTGCGGTAAAGCATTCGGCGCAAATTCCGCTGTTTGCATTTGTGTTTGTAACGGTAGTGAAGGCTGTTGTAATAGTTGTTGCAACATTTTGGCCTGTGGAGGCATTTGAACAGATGTCACGTCAGGATTTTCGGCAATTGCCGCGCCGTTAAATTGATATTCTGGTAGTGACTCAGCTAAATCGTAGTTCATTGTATTACGTTCCACTTGTTCTTTTTGATTTTGTTCAATAAAAGAAGTAGACTTTGCACGTTGCAATTTTTCATTATCAATAAAATTCTGTGTACTTTGACGTGTGTTTTCTACAACATCCTCATAGCGACTAGCTAAGTCCTCTAACGCATCAAATTGCGCCTCCACAAATGATTTCCCTTGTTGTCTACCTACATCAACCAACTCATCAAATTCCGCGCGACGTTCATCTGACATGGAATCGATCGTATCTCTAGCAATCGTATTAAATGAATTATTCTGTGGATTATTAGCTAGTTGTACCGATGCCATTCCACCTGTAGTGGCACCACCTAAAAGCCCACCAATAACCATAGCCTCAACAGTGCTAGGATCTGTCCAATTAAATTCATCCCCCAAAGCTTCAGTTGATATTTTTTCTTGTAGCCCTTCTTGAAGCCCTTCCGTAGCTCCACCACCCACTGTTCGTGCAACTATTTGTTTACCAATACCCATACGAGACACTCCACGTGTAAGAGGTGACAGACCTAAACCCATCTCGATTAAGCTAGTTCCACCAGTTAAAGCTAAATTCTTTTTAAAGGTTTCATCAGCTGCGCTTTTCGCATCTGTTTCATTCATGCCGCGGCTTTTCGCTTCCTCATAAACACCGCCTGCCTCCATTGCAGATTCAATTGCAGTCATAGCTCCCGCGCCACCTGTAACACTCAATACAGTTTTAGCAACAGTCGGTAGTTTAGTTAAAGAAGTAAGACCCTTCACCCCTAGCCCTACACCACCACCCATTACCATGGTAGCCATTTGCGGTACTTGTCTAGTAACATTCGTTGCGTAATATTCAGGATCTAATAAGTTGTTCCAGGTAAATTCCTTGCCACCTTTATATGCTTCACCAAATCCATCTGATACATTTTTACCAGTGCCCATCAGTTCTTTTCCGATTTTTTCCGCACCTAAGTATTTTAAACCTTGACCTGCTTGTTCAATGAAATCACCTGTACCAGCACGTAAATTACTACCTACCTTTTCAGATAATTGGTTGTTTTCGTTATCCTTTTTCAAAGAGCCTTTAAAAACACCCGCCCCAGTTGGTGAAGTATGTCCCAAAGCTTCAAGCGCTACATCAAGCGCTACACCACTAGCCTTTTTAACATCCTTCCCAAAACCCGACCAATCTTCTTTCATACTTTCCGCAGCACTAGCTGAACGTTCACGCGTCCAGTCCCACGCTTGACTGAAAACATTTTTAGATTCTTTTTTTGTTTCTTTGGCTTTCTTCGGTGTTTCTGTAACTTTAGGTTGCGGCGATTCCTCGACCATTTTAGAAGGATTTTTCTTACGGAATTCTCCCATGCTAATACCGTTCAAACCCTGCGAAATCATTTGTGCCTTACTATTTGTGTCCGCGCTTCGTTCCGTATTCCACTCTTCAAAAGGCTTAACGGATACACTTTGCGATTTTATCCGCTCATTATCCTTAGCTTTCCATTTTTCATAACTGAAAGACATGTATTATCCCTCCCGGAAAACAAATAACGTCAGCTTATCGCTGACGCTATCGATTTCATTATTAAGTTCTTAACATATTTAGGGCATCATTTTTCTCTCTTTGGAAACGATTGTATACACTTTGTTTAATATTTTGCGGTGAAGATTTGAAATACTTATCAACTTTCGAACGTTCCCCGTAAACTTTTTCAATTACTGCGTTCCAGTCCATCCCAACCTTAACACCGGAATTTTTAAATATTGTATTCGCCCCTCCTGCGCCATGCTGCACACCGATAGACCAAATCATGTCTTGTACTGCTTGTGGTGCTCTATTAGGGTCGATACCTGTTGCAGATAAAAATTTACTTGCGGCTGGTGCGTAATGTGTGCCCTTTACATAATTATGCTGAGCAGATGTAAACTTACTTGAATTTTTAGACGCTTCCTGTTTCCAAGCATTATCGAATGCCGTTGTCCCCGCCTTTAGACCTTTTAATGCGCCACCATACTGATCCGCAAACTTTTGAGCGTGTCCAGAATTAGTTGTAAGTTGATATAAACCATATGACGCGCCACCGATATCGCCTTTTGTCCGCGCTACAGTGCCTGCATTTCCATTTGATTCGTACTTGTATGATAATGCACCTAATTTATCTGAGCCCCCTCCATCTCCAGTGGAGGGACTATTAGGGCGAGGTTTGATAAAAGTTTGTATTAGTTCCGGATTTAGTTCCAGTCGCCGATTTAATATCTGGGAATTTATATTGTAGTGCGTCTAATACTTTTTTGACGTCTACCCCCTGTTTAGACCAATCTGCGGAAGATTCCGAGATATAAGCTATCGCCTCACTAATGTTTTCCGCCTTTAAAGCCTCACCTATTGCAGCATTTGTATTTTGATTAGCTGTTGATTCATTAATCTCCAACTCTTTCAAAGTTTGCTTATATTCTGCCTCTGATTGTTGTGTGAATTGGCTTATTTGAATTTTAGCCGATTCTAAATCAAGTCCGCGCGATTTTAAATCCGCATCGATCATTGCATTTTGCTCCTCAAAATTCATTTTACGATCAAACGAACTTCGGTCATTTTAACTCAGCATCGAATTGACGTTTACCCTCTGTTTGAGTACCCATAAGCTTGGCGTTAGCAGCAGCTTGTTGCGCTGTAACACCTGCGCCAAATAATTCATCTGCATTAATACCAAAGCCGCTTAGTTGATTACGTATTTGCGTTGCTCTAGTTGAATTACTTTTACGCTCATCAGCAGTAATATTACGCTTTTCACTATCTTGCTTTATACGTAACAACTCGCTAACCAACGCTTGTGATCCTGCCGGTGTATATTTTCCGGTAAGTTCCCCTGTTGCTAACGCATTATTCATTTGTTGTTGGCGATTATTCATTGTTGTAATACCAGGTCCACCCATACCATTGAAAGCTTCCATCGCTTGACGATAAGAGGAATCTGCCCCCATTGCATTTGTGTCTACTCCCATCGATGCAAGCAACTGACGAGCGGCATTAGCATCAGCATGTAGCTGTTCACGTTGATCGTTCGGAACCGATGCACCTTCATACGCTTGTTTAGCTTTTAAAATATCTTGTACTGCTTTTGCAGCTTCTGGACTTATATATTTGCCCGTAACTGCCGATTCATCTAATGCAAATTGCTTGTCGTATCTTCGATTATCTTCGTTGAAACCTTTATCAAACCTTAAATTATCCTCAGCAAAAGTTTGCTGGAATTGGCCGGCATTAATGAGAGTACCTAATAAATTTTGCATCGATGCTGAATTTTGCGCTTGCTTATTATCAAATGCAGAGGCTAGACCTGGAATTGAAGCTAATACAGCATCTGATGCACCTTGCTTAATTTGTCCTAATCGATCTACTGTAACAGCACTATTTAAAATGCCGCGCTCATTTAAAAGTTCCATTGCTTGTAGTCCTGCTTTATCAGCTTGCTTTTGGCTTAATTCAACCATTGATTTATATACAGGGTCTTGGTCTGGATCATAATATTGACTACCACTGGACATCCCGTTCAATGCATTTTTAATCATATCTGGTGTCATCCCCAAATAATCGGGTACGGTTTGGTTCGAGTTCCAGCGGGGATCTACATTTTGAGCTTGCATACTGGTTTGGTTTAATCCAGTATTAAAATTTGTTGGTCCGATCGTGTTTGTTTGGTTCGTAGTTGATGGAATGCCCAACTTATTTGTTGTATTAATTTTTGCAGAATTTGTATTTACATTATTATTTGGAATAGTACTCGTATTTGAACCTAGACTATTTTTATTTTTTTGTGCTGTTTGAATCAATCGATTTTGCAATGCTTTTTTCGCTGACAACGCTGCGGGTGAACTAGTAGCTTTCTGGTTCTGTATCACCATTTAAAACACCATCCTTTTCAATGGTTTCAGGATTAGTTTCAATTATTTCCTCTTCATCATATATATATGCTGGACCCTCTTCAGTCGCATTAAAAGCATGTTTAAAGAAAATCAACTCATTTTCAATCATAATAAACTCATTGGTTTGTACATTATTAAGGTCTTTTTCTAATTGATTTACTGTTTTATCAAAATCAGTAACTCGAATACTAAATGCTTTACTTTGCACATCTACAATTAAATTTGCTTCTGACTCATCTTTAACATTAGCTATATATATTGCAGAGATGCGATGTTTAGGCAAAACTTTTCTAACAATTTTCACTACATTTATACTTGTATCATTCAACAACTTTAAAAGCTTTTGAAAATCTATGCTCCCCTTAAATTTAACTACAACATTATTGTTGAGTAATATAATAATCTCTTTCATTACCGTCCATCCTCCTGTTTTAAGTCATTTTAAGCTGCCATTTTAATACTTCCTACTGTACTTCCATGTACCTTAACATATAAGAAACCGCCCGATGTTGAAAACCCTATACCTCGTGTTTCAGCTCTAGCAACACCGATTATGTCATCTGCATATGCAAAACTAACAGTCCCACCTAAATTAGTGTTATATCCTCTACCACCAATAGTCGTATGGGAATCTATTCTTACATTTGGCGCTGATATTTGCATGTTATATCCGTCAGTATTAATGATGTTATTACCGTAAAAATGAATACCCCTACTCCCACCACCACCTAAATAAAGGTTATTTCCTATCGTTACATTACGTTGTACATTAATATCCGTTGCACCAGAAATGTTTCCATTTACAATAACCGCACCATTCAAGTTGATTTTGTCTGCATTGATTGATATGGCGTACGGATCCTGATTGATTAAGCTGGTAATCGTCCTACCTGTATAATCCGTCTGACTAACCTTTTGAGAAATTTGATTCGCTTGCTGCGTAATACTACTTTCTGCATAGGTTATACGAGTGCCTTGATTGTTGATTTGTGTTTGCTGACTAGCTACAGATGATTGTATTTGTGAAGCGGTTTGTGTAACAGAGGACACATCACTTCGTATCGTTACCATTTGATTATTAATGCTCGTTACTTGCGCACTTACTTCTGAACGTATTTGTGCTGCTGTTTGTATAATTGATGATGAAAGGTTATTTCCCATATCAATTACATCCGAACGAATTTGATTTGCTGTTATTTCTAAGCGAGCCAAATCACCATTAACAGATGCAACCTCAGCTGTAATACGATCGTTTGTAACTTCAAATAAAGAACGTGTATCATAACCCTCTTCGAAATCCGTTTCATGACCTACTTTTAAATATTTCGCTTCAATACGTCCTGCATTAATTACATCTGCGTTTAGTTCTTTAACATTAGATGAATCAAGCGATTGCAGCAGCCACCACAATTCTTTGCGAAGCTTTTCTAACGAATCTAATAATTGCTCAGGTGTGTTTCCTTTGATGGACGAAAAAGAAGGAACTGGCATAATTTATCCACCTCCTAATCCGAACCGGAACACGCGTGACTGCCTACTAATTTCATGTAACGTCACCTGTCCATGACCTTCAATTTTTATTCTTACCCAGTTTGCATAGAAGCTCTTATTTACTGGGATATGAATAGGTGTTGCTACCATATCCGTAGTAGACGCGATTGTTTTAACAAGCGTCCAATCTGTGTCCCCATCTTTTTTATTTGAAATATATACATGCATTGTGGCATTTTGCGGAATATCTGCAACAACCCACAAGCGATACAGCCGCGCATGTGCAGCTAATGATCCATAAGAAAAAGGCTTTGTTTCGATCATGTACGGTGTTAACGCTCCTGCGTCGTCATTACCGCCCATTTCCAATACAAAACCTTCTTTAACCCCTACGTACATTTGTTCTTGTACACGTCCAAATGCTGTTGGTACATGTCCAAAATCCCAAATATTCCATAGATTATACATAGGGTCATATTCTAATGTGATGTTAGGCTCGCTTGCTCCATTGATCGGCAAACTTATATAATATCGCTCACCATCTGAACCAGCCGTAACAGTATGCCACGCTTTATGATTAATGGTTTCAACAATATTTTGTATAGGCAATGAAAAATCCTTTTGTGGTGTCGCTCCACCTGTATAACGATAAATGCCATCATGGGATAAAAAGAACAAAATACCTGATACCATTACAGCGCTTTGATGAGATACACAACCGATTTCTTCTGTGATCAATTGTAACTTAAAATTTAGTGGTCCAGTTCCATACAGCTCATGCATACTATGCGGAAGGAAAATAACAATTTTACCAGTACCGCCAATAACACAGCTAATTTTTTCACCGTTATTATTTTCAATTACGATTTGTCCCGATTCATCTACCGTATTCCAGTCAGTCGGTTTGCGTAGCGCGGAATAATGTAATGAGTTATCTACCGCGCCATACAATCGATTTTCATGCGATGTTACAAAATTCATTCCTGCAGGTGCATTTTCTAAGTCCCGAATACTTGTACCGTCGTATACTTTTACACCATCTACACCATTTGCAGCAATGAGCGCAACATCTGGGAAGTTTCCCTTGAAGTTTGTAAAGCTCCATTTCGCAGAAGTATTTAAACTAGATCCCACTTCTGCCCAATAACTACCGCGCCAACTTCTCCACCTTCCGCCTGCAATAACATTTAGTTGATCTTCCTTCCATGAACCAATACCCATTATCGGAGAAGAAATAGCAGGTAATCGTTTGAAACCTTCTCGCACCCTTGCTGCAGGTGCTTCCTTTGTTCCAATGTTTTTGTTTTTGACCATAACATTATCTTCTAACGAGAAGGTATCCATTGAACTAAACCCCGCAAATTGACGAATGAGTTCTGGTGCTTGAATACCTGTTATGTCATTCCAACCGCGCGGAGGATTAACCACTTGCCTCACCCCTTAGTTCAGAACGGTTTCTATATTCTTCTTGCGCTAACGCTAATTGGTTACGATAATCGCTCGCATAGTTATTAGCCAGCGTAACGTCATTCATCGTTTTTGCTATACGCTCACATAATCCTAATATATATGCAAAATGATATTTACTTGGAGCATCTGGACGCGCGGTTAAATTACTTAAAAGGAATGTTGTTTCTGCTTGCTTACGGTATAATACAAGCCCTTCACCACTTAGAGTTGGACGCGGAGATAATAATAATTTATTTGTATCATCATCCAGTACC
>JAVWKG010000108.1:0-10538 GCA_036638655.1 Lysinibacillus sp.
AGCGACCAAAACTTTCTCCTAAATCACAGTTTAAATCTACACGAAACATTTTATTCCCCCCATTTTCTTTTTACTAAACTATCTTCATGAATGCGTTTTCAAATATGCCGTACCGATATTCGGAACTTAAGTTTTGAAATGTAAAAAAATTTTAGCATATTTTATTATGTTAGGAAAGGATATTCTTCTCAAATTATTTGAAAGAATAAAATTTTTAAACTTTTATTAAGATTCTGCTTGTTTTTGTTTATTCTTAAAATATAATATTAATAATCCATTATTTAAAACTTATATACCGAATTACGAAACTTAAGGAGGTCATCTTTATGCCAAACTTCAAAGAAAATGTACAAATAAGACCTCTGAGCGATACTGCACTTGTTGTTCAAGTGGGTGAAGGAATAAATGAAACAACACATATGAACGTAAAAATTATACTGAATTTATTAGAAAACAATCCCTTTGATGGATTTATCGAGGCTGTACCTGCCTATAACAGTGTGACGGTTTATTACAATCCAGTTGATGTGTACTTTTCCAACTTAGAAAAAGGTGTAAGAACGCCTTATGAAAATGTAAAAACAAAGATTCTTTCTATAATAAACCAATCTCACATAGATGAGACCTCGAATAATCGTGTAGTGAAAATCCCTGTAGCATATGGTGGTGAGATGGGACCAGATCTAGAGTTTGTAGCATCTTATAATGGTTTAACGCCTAGTGAAGTTATTAAAATCCACTCTTCTGCTGAATACCTTGTCTACATGTTAGGCTTCGCTCCTGGTTTTCCTTTTATGGGCGGAATGGACAAACAAATTGCAACGCCACGTAAAGAAACGCCACGTTTAGCAATTGCTCCTGGATCTGTTGGAATTGCTGGCAATCAAACGGGGATTTACCCTTTAGAAACACCAGGCGGATGGCAAATTATCGGACGAACACCCGCTCGTTTATTTCTACCTGAACAGTCCCCCCCGACTTTATTGCAACCGGGCGACCGAATTCAATTTGTACCCATTTCATTAGAGGAATATACAAACGATTGGGAGATGAAAGTATGGGCGTAAAAGTATTACAGCCAGGTATGTTGGCCACCATTCAGGACTTAGGAAGATATGGACTACAGAAGTTTGGTGTTATCGTTGGTGGAGCGATGGATTCAAATTCCTTACGAATTGCTAATTTACTCGTTGGCAATGCTGAAGGAGAAGGTGCTCTGGAGGTGACACTTTTCGGTACTAGCCTTTTATTTGAAAGTGATGAACTAATCGCTATTACTGGTGGCGATTTACAACCTACAATAGATGGTGGAAAAGTTCCCATGTGGCAACCAGTTTTAATTCGCAAAGGATCGATTTTAAAATTTAATGCTGCGATTAGTGGCAGCCGGTCCTATGTATCGTTTGGTGGCGGCATTCAAGTACCTGAAGTGATGGGCAGCAAAAGCACTTATTTACGTGCTGAGATTGGTGGCTTTCAAGGTCGGAAATTGCAAAAGAATGATGTTTTTGAATGCCATACACGAACAGATTCAGGTGAAGACCTTTTTAATCAATTACAAAAGAAAGCGTCTTACCTTTCATGGTCAGTTCATTACACACCATTTGTTACATTCAAAAAAACGCAAACAATCCGCATCATTAGAGGTTTCGAATATGAACGTTTTGATGATGAATGTTTAAAAAAGTTCTTTTCAACACCTTACACTATTTCCACACAGTCCGATCGAATGGGCTATCGATTAGAAGGCGCAAACATCCAATTGAAGGAGCCTTTTGAATTATTATCTGAAGGCGTTACGTTTGGCACGATTCAAGTACCCTCGAATGGGCAACCAATCATTTTAATGGCGGATCGTCAAACGACAGGTGGTTATCCTAAAATTGGACAAGTAATTTCTGTGGATTTGCCATCTTTTGCACAAATGCAAGCAAATGATCAAGTATATTTTAAAGAAGTTACGCTTGAAGAAGCTCAGTGGGCATTAATTCATCAGGAGAAGGAAATGAATGAGCTAGCATTTGGACTACGTGTAAAAAGATTACATCAATTGTGAGCAAAAAGAGGTATCTCAAATTTTTGAGACACCTCTTTTCACTACTGTTCATACCCCAATTGTTTAGAAATTTCTGTAGTAGCCTTTTTCAACTTATAAAAAAAGACTTCTACATCTGCTCCTTGATAATTGGCCTCTAGCCCTGCAATACTCATAGCTGCAATAACTTCTCCTTTATGATCAAATATGGGTGCTGCAATGGCAGATGTATGATTTTCTAATTCTGAGTGGCTGATTGTATAACCAAGCTTTCTTGCCTGTGCAATGGCTTCATAAAGGGTTTCCTTATCCGTAATCGTTCCCGTTGCAAACCCTTCAAGTTCTATCGATTCGAGATATTCCTTTATTTCATCATCAGGTAAAAAAGATAAGACTGCACGAGAGCATGCCCCTGCATAAAGCGGACTTTTTCGTCCAATTGCTGTGTAGAGTCTCACCTTCTGCTTCGTGTCTACCTTCTCAATATACATCGCTTCGTTCCCATCACGAACGATTAAATTTACCGCTTCTTTTACATCATTATGTAAAGCATTCATAATTGGATAGGCAATTTTCCGTACATCCTGGCGCATGGAAACTAGATGACCAAATTTAAGAAATAGAATACCTAATCTATACTTTGCATCAATGCCCTTCTCTAAAAGCTCCATTTCCTCTAAAGATTTTAACATGCGGAAAGCAGTCGTTTTAGGAATCCCTGATTGCTCAATTACTTCTTGAAATGACAGTTCTGTATGGTCAATAAATAGATTTAAAATATCCATTGAACGGACAACCGTTTTATTTTTATTTGTCAATGCAAGTTTGCCTCCCTCTCATTACAAGATTTACTCTAGTACATATGTATTATTCTCAATTTCTATATTATACCTAACTTCTTACTATTTTTGTATGCCTTGTAAAGCAGGTTAGAAAGGCATCAAAAATAAACTCGGCTTCTCGTTGCAATAATCCTTCTGAATAAAACCTGCCACACTGAGCACATTAAACGCTAGGAGGTGAAAATACTATGGCAAAGAAAAACAAAACAAGCTTCAAAAAGAAAAAGAAGGAAAGCAATAATAAAAACAACACTCGTGAAGAATATTCAGCAGAATTTAATCAAGTTATTCATAATAATGTGCAGCAACCAAAACAGCGTCCACAATAAAATTCTTCTTGTAACAAATAGTAAAAGGCAAATATAGACGTTTAGCTATACTTGCCTTTTATATATTTCACATACCAACTAATTTACTCGGATATCGATTTCTTTTCCTTATACAAAGTCACACCAATCAAACCAATGATAGAGAAGATAACTGGCGTGATGAACCCATAGTAGTACCCGTCATTTTGATGGCCTGAGGTAACTTGAAAATAATCCAAAATACGCCCAAAAATAATTGGTAGCAACACTGCACTTAGAAAGCCACCCGTATTCGCAAATCCAGAAACAATGCCTGATTCTTTCATAGGGAAAGATTGGCGTACAGCTGCAAAGGTTAAGGCACTTGCCCCATAGCCAAATCCAATGATAAAGAACAATAGCATTAGCAAGAACAGTGACGGATGCCCATTACATAAAAGAAATGAAAGCCATCCTATTAAAACAGTGCTATGAACAATTATATAGGGCCTTTTTATCATTTCTAGCCGGCTTGAAACCCAACTAATCACAGGTGCTCCTATAAGTGCCCCAATAAGACCGACCATAATCAACTGACTTGCACCTGAGCGTGTCATTTCATACATATTCATTCCGTATGGTACTGCCCAAGAACTGATAAATCCTACATAACCGCCGACTACGCCAAAGTGACAAAAAAATAAAGCCCATGCTTGCCTATTCGAAAAGATTCTTCGTAGTATAACGAATGTTTTTTCACGCTGTACTTCTTCTGTTTCAGCTAATGGTTCCTCCACAAATAATCCTTTTGCTTTTTTTACAAGTACAAAATACAAGAGCAAGCCACATAAACATAATAATAATCCCGCTGAGAAAAATGCCGTTCTCCAGCCAAGTAAATGGATCCAAGCGGAAAACGGAACTGTCGCCAATAAAAAACCGAGACTACCTGTCATGCCCGCCACGCCAATCAATCGAACAAATTCCCTTTTATGAAACCATCTGCCCAAAATTAACACCATATTCACCCAAATGGTCGCATCCCCAACACCTGTGAATATTCTTGCAAAAAACAGAACGAATTCATGTGTACCAAGACTATAAATAATTGTTCCTAAACCTGTAAGTGTGGCACCGATAATTAGAAAAAAGTTTGGTCCATAACGATCCGCCAAAACCCCCATCGGAATTTGCAAACTCGTGTAGACAAAAAATTGAATACTCGTCATCAATCCAATCGTCGATGCCGTTACATTAAAATCCCGCATTAATTGCTCTGTAATCAATCCCGGAGCAGTTCGCTGGCTCGCCATTAACAAATAAGTAAATAATACAGCAACAAATACAATCCATCTGTAGCGGCTATTTTGTTTCTCCAATGACCTCTACTCCTATTAGCTTTTACACTATATATATGAATTCCATGTAAAAGTAACAACCTATTTTTCAAAGTCGTTTTAGCTGTGACAAGCTCCTTGCAAGCCCAAAGTCAAAGTAAGCACTACTTTATCCGTTTCTTCCCCTGCCCGAATCGAATGGGGTCATCAATATTCTCTTCCCTGTTCCTATTTATAATTGACAACGTTTTTATTGATATGTAGTATATTGGTTAAGAGGTCAAACCTCTTAACCAATTATGAGGTGATAATACATGGAGAAATCAGAAAAGATGCTGCCAAATATTCAAGTTGAAGAAGGTTCTATTTCGGAGAAAGTTATTGTTTGTGGCAGTCCAGGCCGAGCAAAGATGATTGGTGAACAGTTGGATCATGCTGAAGAAATTGCTTACTCAAGAGAATACCGTATCATTAATGGTTATTATAAAGGTGAAAAAATTACAGTAGCTTCACACGGTGTCGGTGCACCAGGTGCAGCGGTATGCTTTGAAGAATTGATTAAGGCAGGAGCAAAACAAATCATTCGTGTTGGCACAGCCGGATCATACACTGAAGAGTTACCACCCGGTAGTTTAATTATTGCCGATTCAGCTGTACGAGCAGAAGGACTAACAAGACAGCTTGTGCCTGAAGGTGTACCAGCAGTTGCAGATTTTAAAATGTTGCTAAAATTAGAAGAATGCGCGAAGAAGACGAATGTTAAATACGGGCTAGGAACAATCGCTACTATAGATGCTTTTTACGCCGGTCCGGTTGAAATACCACATATGTTATATAAAGAGTCTGGTGTCCTTGGTGCAGAAATGGAACTTGCTGCTTTATATATTATCGCTAGATTACGTGGTGTATCAGCAGTAGGTATCTTTGCTCTTGATGGCTATGCTTTTGCGGATATGAATGATTATAATCCACATAAAGATGTCGTTCGTGATGCGGTTCAAGCTGAAATTGATATTGCGTTAGATACATTTGCTAACCTTTAATAAATGACCTCCTATTTCATATGTTGTCGTTTATTATTTAATATTAGTATGCTCAACAGTCAATGTTTTAGGAGGAATGTGTGAATGGATAATATCGGGATTGAAAAAAAATCATTATCATCTATAGCTTTTAAAAAGATAATCGAACTAATAGAAAATGATGTTCTTAAAATTGGCGATAAATTAGATGCTGAACAAAAATTAGCAAACAAATTAAATATAAGTCGCCCTATCTTGAGAGAAGCACTTCAAAAGTTGGAATTAGAAGGTTACATACTACGCAAGCACGGAGTTGGGACATTCGTTATTTCTAAAACACCTATGCTTTCAACAGGGCTTGAAAAACTAGATAGTATGACGGACCTTGTCAAAGCACAAAATTATTCGGTTGGGACGATAGGTACAACAAAACTTAGTCAATGTACAGATGAATCCATACGCGAAATACTTTGCTTAGACGAAAGCGAAAATTTACTTGTTTTTGAGCGCATTCGCACAGCAGATAAAAAACCATTTGCTTTGGATTATATTTATATTCCTGAAAAATATGTGAGTGAAGATTTTCAATTCAAGTATGCTGAAGTATCTATTTTAGATTATTTTAGCAACGTTCAAAATACACCTATATTTAGCTCTCAGTGTAATATTTTTGCTGAAAATGCTTCTGCAAGCACTGCAGATAAATTAGCTATTCTTGAAAACGAAGCCCTTCAAGTATTGGAGCAAACTTTTTATACAAATATGAATGAACCCGTTTTTTATGGGAAAAGCCTTGTTGTTAATAACATCATGAAGTTTCATTTAGTTCGTAGAAGGTAGGAAAAACTCAAAATGTATACTCAGTTAAAACATACTGTTCACGAAAATGCTTTGAAAGCATATAATACCGGTTTGATGGCTGGAACTAGCGGTAATTTCAGTACAGTCGACAGAGATTTAAAAGTGATGGCCATCACGCCAAGTGGTGCAGCTTATGAAACGATGCTGCCAGAGGATATTACTGTTATTGATTTTAATGGAAATATTTTATTCGGCACGAAGCCGCCCTCTTCTGAATGGCAGATGCATCTAAGTATTTATGAAAAGATGGCAGATGTAGGTGGTGTTGCTCATACGCATTCACCTTATGCAACATCCTTTGCAGTCCTCAATCAATCGATTCCGGTCGTGCTAATTGAAATGGTACTGCTTGGAGGCGAGGTTCCACTTGCTCCATTTGCAATGCCAGGCTCTAAAGATTTAGGAGATGTTACTGCCGCAACATTATTGAACAAACAAACAACTGCATGTCTATTAGCTAATCACGGAGCCATCGCCATTGGTAAAACGTTGGACGAAGCATATATGAAGGCTGTCTATTTAGAGGATTCTGCAAAAATTTATCACTATGCAAAATCAATAGGTGAGGTTCACTTAGTCCATGAATCCGCGATAAATGAAATGAAGCAAAAACTAGGACTACTATAAAAAAAATATTCAAATGAAGGATATGGTTTTATGAGAAATATAGAATCCGTGACATACAGAGATGAAAAAGTTATTATACTCGATCAAACAAAACTACCTTTAGAGGAAGTTTATCTTGAAATCGATTCTGTAAAAGATGTTTGGGACGCTATTGTTCAGTTGAAAGTACGCGGAGCACCAGCGATTGGCATCGCAGCAGCGTATGGTGTAGCACTTGGAGCAAGTCAATTGAAGGAAGATGATTATGAGTCATTCACAGCTAAGTACGAAGAAATCTCTGAATACCTTGCTTCTTCACGTCCAACTGCCGTTAATTTATTCTGGGCATTAAATCGAATGAAGAACACACTTATTGCAAATAAGGGAAAAACAGTTGCAGAAATTAAGCAAATTCTATTGGATGAAGCGGATGCCATTAAGAAAGACGATGCTGAAATTTGTAAAAGTATTGGCGAGCATGGCTTAACACTTTTAAAGGATGGCATGACCCTATTAACACATTGTAATGCTGGGGGAATTGCGACAGCTAAATACGGAACAGCTCTTGCGCCAATTTATCTTGCTAAAGAAAAAAATATGGATATTCGTGTATTTGCTGACGAAACAAGACCATTATTACAAGGTGCAAGATTAACAACATGGGAGCTTATGCAAGCAGATATCGATGTCACTTTGATTACGGATAGCATGGCTGCTATGGTGATGCAACAAGGCAAAATAGATGCAGTCATTGTAGGCTGTGACCGTATAGCAGCGAATGGAGATACTGCAAATAAAATTGGTACGTATGGTTTAGCCGTTTTAGCACAAAAGCATAATATTCCGTTTTATGTTGCTAGTCCATTATCAACGATTGATATGGAAACAACAACGGGTGCTGATATACCAATTGAAGAGCGCTCAGCTGAAGAAATCACTTTTGGTTTTGGGAAACAAACTGCTCCGAATGGTGTGAAGGTATTTAACCCTGCATTTGATGTGACACCGAATGATTTAATTACAGCTATCATTACAGAAAAGGGAATTATCAACGCACCATACACAGAAAGCTTAAAAAAATTATTCTAATCGAATATTATATTGACGATTTTATGGGAAAACTATTGTAATTCGAACAAAAAATTAAAGAAACACTCTTCACAAACATGTCGAATAGCTATGTTTAGTTTGCTAAGAGTTAAAACTTTTCGAAGGAGCACGTTATGGGCATATATCTGATTATTAACATCCTTGGTATATTTGCATTTATTGGTATTGCCTTTTTGTTTTCAAAGGACAAAAAGAAAATCAATTGGAAGGCTACAGGTATTTTAGTGTTATTCAATGCCTTCTTGGCTTGGCTATTAATTGCCTTTCCGTTGGGTAGATGGTTAGTTGAACAAGTTGCATTAGGTTTCAGTTGGTTAATAGAAACTGCATTTGCAGGCGTTGGTTTTGCTTTTTCTAGCATGGTCAATGTCGAAAATATGGACGTCGTATTTAGTGCATTAATGCCAATATTACTTGTCGTTCCACTGTTTGATATTCTCACATATTTTGGTATTCTTCCAAAAATAATTAAAGGCTTAGGTTGGGGACTTTCTAAACTTACTGGACAACCTAAATTTGAATCTTTTTATGCAATAGAAATGATGTTTTTAGGTAATACAGAGGCGTTGGCAGTATCAAGTGGACAACTCAAGTCAATGAGTCAAGAAAGGCTCTTAACAGTATCGTTAATGTCCATGAGTTGTGTTTCAGCAGCAATGATCGGGGTATATATACAAATGCTACCAGCACAATTTGTGTTAACAGCAATCCCTTTAAATATCATTAATGCGATTATTATTACAAGTATTTTAAATCCAGTAGTTGTATCACAAGAAGAAGACGTTATTTTTGAAATGGATAAAGAAGAAAAGCCTCCGTTCTTTTCTTTCTTAGGAGATTCTATCCTTGGAGCAGGTAAGCTGATTTTAATCATTACAGCAATGCTGATTTCATTTGTAGCACTTGCTGCTCTTATCGATAAAGTGTTAAATTTATTCGCTCCTTGGTTATCACTAAGTAATATATTAGGTGTAATTATGACTCCTTTTTCTTTCCTTCTCGGTTTACCAATCGGAGAGGCATTCCAAACAGCTCAATACATGGGTACTAAGTTAGTGACGAATGAATTCGTTGTCATGGCCGAAATAATGCCGATCATGGATTCGTTCAGCCCGCATATGATGGCGGTTCTTTGTACATTCTTAGTGTCATTTGCAAACTTTTCTACTATTGGTATGATTCTCGGCTGCTTTAACGGTATCGTTAGAAAAGAGCAAGCCGATAACTTATCTAAAGGCGTTTGGATGATGATCCTTTCAGGAACACTCGTCTCTTTATTAAGTGCCGGTATGGTTGGTCTGTTTGTTTGGTAATAAAATTTGATTAACAAAAGGCAGAAACGTAAATTAACAACGTTTCTGCCTTTTCCATTTCACGCCTTATAGAATAAGCCTCCCCAGTCACATCCCACTGCACTAACTTACATTAATAACGAATAAATCGTATCCTCATTTTTATCGGAACGTTTTTGATGATAGGATTTTAACACTTCTACTAAATCATCTACATTATAATAAGAAAAGCGCATTCACGCCCTTTTGGCTGCTTGGGATCCCAAAGCGAAAGTTAAGCGCTCCTCAAACTTTCACCCGACGGAGCAGACCGCGACCTCCTCACAATCTGGAGCGACTTCACACTAAACTCGAGCGACCTCCTCACGATCTGGAGCGACTTCACACTAAACTCGAGCGACCTCCTCACGATTTGGAGCGACTTTACATCAAACTCGAGCGACCTCCCCACGATCTGGAGCGACTTCACACCAATCTCAAGCGACCTCCTCATGATCTGGAGCAACTTCACATCAAACTCGAGCAAACTATGATAGGTGCTTTACCCTAGACACCTTGAAAAACTTATACTTTCTTTACAAAAAAAGAACAAACTCCTTTTTCGGAATTCGCTCTTTTTTTACTATGCTTGCGTTATTTATTGCCGTTATTCCCGTTTACCAATCGGCATCATTCCACATTACTTGCTTCAAAATCATTAAGCAATGTACGCACTTCATCCGTTGATTTTGTGTTCATCAATTGACTTCTTAATTCACCAGCGCCTCGGAATCCTTTGACATAAATTTTGAAAAAGCGATGAAGCCCTGTGATTGAACGTGGTAGTTCTTCTGCATATTGATCTTGAAGATCAAGCTGCAGCCTTAAAAGATCAAGGTACTCTTTACGGCTATGCTCTTTTGGTTCTTTTTCAAAAGCAAAAGGATTTTTAAAAATACCTCGCCCAATCATCACGCCATCAATACCGTATTTTTCCGCAAGCTCTTGGCCCGTTTGACGGTCTGGAATGTCTCCATTGATTGTTAGTAGCGTATTGGGTGCGATACGGTCACGTAATTTTTTGATTTCCGGAATTAGCTCATAGTGTGCATCTACTTGGCTCATTTCTTTTCTTGTACGTAAATGAATAGAAAGGTTCGCAATATC
>JAVWKG010000109.1:0-10358 GCA_036638655.1 Lysinibacillus sp.
CATTATTTACCCTATATGCTAATTATTTAACCACTCTGACTAGTAAATTTACAGGTGTGTTGATTAGGGAAATATTAGGATATTATTTAACGTAAAACTGATTATTTCTTATTCTACATTTCAGTATGCCACCGCATTTTGTTAGTTGATTGTAGCGGAGGAGGAGGCTCACCGCTCGCCCCTGGATGCACGAGCAACCCTTAGTGGAAATCAACCTGCTGCTTCAATTGTTTCTGGTGGAAATTGGATAATCAACACGCGTGGTAAATTTATTCTTTTTATTCTTTTTTATAAATACTAAAAAAGTTCACTAACAATCTATCATTTTCATTGCTCTGTGCCAAATAGGCGTGCATAGACTGCCTCAAGTGTTGGCATACCGTTTTGTGCACCAAATTTCCCAATCGATAATGAAGCTGCGATATTCGCAAAATAAACGGCTTCATCAATCGATTGTCCCTCTACAAGCGCATGTGCTAGTGCACCATTGAATGTATCTCCTGCACCAGTAGTATCAACGACAGGCGCTAAATAGCCGGGTACATGGATATGGTGTTCACCGTCAAAATAACGAGCCCCATCTGCGCCTAGTGTCACAATAATTTTGTTCGGATATTGCTCCAGCACGGCTTCAATATCTTTGCCAAAGATGATTTCAAACTCTGTTTCATTTGGTGTGAAATAAGCAATATCTGACAACCACTCCTGCTTAAAGTTAGCCGCCGGGGCAGGATTGAATAGTACCGGAACATTCGCCTCTTTACATATTTCCAGTACATATTCTATTGTTTCGATAGGAATTTCTAATTGCATCATAACGATACTGCTATTTTTTATTGTTTCTGCAACTGCATCAATATGCATGGGAAAAAGTTCATAATTTGCTCCAGGAACAACGATAATTCGATTATCCTGTTCGTGAATTAAAATATTTGCGATTCCCGTTGGCACCTGTACCGTTGTAACAGCTGCTACATTGACATTTTCCTCCACTAAATTTTTAAGAAGTGTATGACCAAACTCGTCGTCACCAACACAACCTATTAAGTGAACCTGGTTGCCTAAGCGTGCTGCTGCAACTGCCTGATTCGCTCCCTTTCCTCCAGGAATCGTTTGAAATACATCCCCAAGCACCGTTTCACCCTGTTTTGGAAAAACGTCCATTTGAATTGCTATATCCATATTTAAACTACCAATGACTGTAATCATATTGTAAACTCCTTCATGTTGTCTGTGTTCTATAAGTTTCCCTGGATACATCGACATTTCTTTCACGTAATTCGTTTTGCAAAACCTTTGGAAATAGTACCACTCAATCAATCCTTGCTAACACGCTTTCTTCTTCGTACTACTAGCACTAATAAGACAACTATAGCCGAAGTAATAATACCGACAACTACATACCACTTATTTATTGAGCTTCCTTTTTCCTGCTCTACATTTACAGCATATAAATATTGTGGCTGATCGTAGAGCTTCGTGTATAATTTCATCAGTATTTCAGCCGCTTCTAATCGAGTAATTTGTCGTTGTGGCTCGAGTAGCCCACCTTGCTCATAAATATTTTCACGTATCGCAAGTGCAATGTCTCCCCTTGCATGATCTAAAATTCTTTCACTATCGATGAATTGCAAGTATTTCGAAGCATCGTCCGTTAATTCATAACCTTTAACAGAATGTAATGTACGTCCCGCAAGCGATAAAACATGGCTCATTGAAATAAGATTTTCACCACGAAACGTCTCATCAGGATAGCCTTGGAGAATATTATTTTCTTTCCCTGATGAAATATATTTATAATAAGGTGAGTCTTTTTCAACGTCAGAAAAGTTATCCTTAGCATCTGTATCTAATGCGAAAAATAAGCGGACTAATGTTTTTGAAAAGTCATTTCGAGTAATTGTTGCTGTTGGTACAAATTTATCGCCTTCAATATCGAAGAAGCCACGCGCCACTAGAAACTCAATCGCTTCTTTTTGCTCGTCTGTTAGTTTGTCGATATCAGAAATTTTAACATCATTTTTCACTAAATCGTACGTACCCGATTTTTTTGTTTGAAAAATAATACTTTTGTTTTTATCATTATATTGACCGCCCCAAACCTCTTTATCATAAAACATTACATAATCTTTTGAAGGCACAGGAGCAACAATTTCAATTGGGATCAATAGTTTACCTATTTCATGTCCATTGGCATCCATAATCATTAACTTTATCTTTTTATCTAAGTAACTGATTGATACTTGGACCTCATCATACTTAGTAAACATTTGATATAAATCACTTAACTTTATAAGAACCCCTCTTGTAGATCCATCTAATGAAAAATAGATTTTTTTATTAACAAGATCCTTCTCGGTCAATCCTTGTAGCATTTCCTTATTTAAATTAATCTGTACCGCTTGATTGGTATCCACATGATTCACATTAAATCTTACAACAGTCTGTAGTTTCTTCGTTAAATGATGATCTGCAAGTTTTAGTTCTGTTGTTATTTTTTGCTCAAGCTTATTTACCTCTTCAACCATTGCTGTCAGCATCTCAGATTCTACTGCAAGCTCATTCTTTTTAGCATCCAAAGCTTGTTGAGCAAAAAATTGAATGCCCACACTTAAAAAATCTACTAAAATCGTTACATCTTGCTCATTTAGCGTTTTCCCCTCAATTTCCGCTTGAACATATTCAATGAAGGCATCGATATTTGCCATATCTTTAATTTTTTCAACATCGAATGCCACTTCCGGATCCGCTAATGGCATCTTAGAAAACTGCGCCACAAGCTTTTCATCAAGCGATGTACCATCAATATTCTTTTCAATTAAGGTCCATTGTAAACGATCATCAATTATTTGCTTTTTCAGCAAAACATAACCTGATTGATACAAAGATCCTTGCATTTGTTCCTCTTTGGAAAAGGACTTCCATAATTCAGACATGGACATTTTTTCAGCCCGCTCATAAGCCATATTCACAAAGTCAGTATACAAGTAATCGTAAATTTTAAACGGTATATAATAGACGTCTTCAGTAAGTGCATAGGCGCCTTCTGTTTTGAGCGCAGGTAATAATGTCCACCCTATATTATCTCCTTGATGCAAATACTTCCCATTCTGTTTTAACAATGGAAACGCATCACTTTCAATCATAACTTCTTTATCTGAAAAGGTACTTCCTAAGTATACAGATAAAAATTCATCCGTTTCCTTTTCTGGTAAACTGAAATGTGGTGCATCATTTACATAAACTTCACCAGCTTCAACATACGGGATTTTAGTAGTTGGAAACGTAATAAATTGAAAAAGTGCTTCATCATCAAAGACTTGTCCTGCTTTAAAGGAATCCATGAAAAATGAATTCTCCACCGCTTGTTCCAATGATTTCTGGAAATCATCATCAAAGCTACCTAGAATATTTTCACCAACATTTGCGGGGATTGTTAACTTTTCCATATCTTCTATGTACCCGTTAATCATGGCTGTTGCTGTATTTTGCACCCTTAATTGCTCTGTTTCAAAACCTGCTGAGTAAACTTCCTCCCATTGTAATGCATCATATTTACTTACTAGCTTTTTGTATTCACTATTTGTCAGTGTTCGCTCTTCATCATTGACCGTATAAGTAGTATTGTCTGCCGTCGTATAACTAATAGATAACAATGTCTCTACTTCATTATTTCTAAATACCGCGTACGATTCCTCGACACCATCAGCATCAAAATCCCCATCAGTAGTATTTACATGTTTTACTTTATTTTTAAAAATGATTCCCTCTTTAGATCCAGCTACAGCCTCGTATACACCATAAAGCCCACCTCCCAAATCTAAATTAAAAGTTTCCGAATAAATAACTTTTTTCCCTTTATAAATCGTAGTAGTAGAATCTCCTCCATCAGCACGAACTATTAATAGTTCATCGTCACCTTTACCGTCAAAGTCCGCAACTTTCACAAAAATAATGCCACTTGGCTCCGTCAGACTGCTATTAACCGACTCATCAACAGATAAACTCCTCATAATCTCAATATAGTCAGTTGAATATTGAGCCGCATGGGCTTTCTCTCCTACCAAAAAAGGACTAATTGTAGAAAAAACAAAAATAAATACTATGCATTTCATTACTAAATTTCTCATTATCTGTCTCCATTCCAAGTTATACCTATAACTATAGCAAACAAAAATAAAAAAAGTATAACTAATGTAAATAATATACACCAGCTATACTTTCTTAATTTAGTAAGCTACACGTTTTGCTTCATACGCTGCAATATGCTCTTCGTATTTAATTGTTAATGCGATTTCATCCAAACCATTCAATAATGTCTCTTTGTAATATGGATCGATGCTGAAGTTATAAACTTTGCCATCTTCCCCTGTTACCGTTTGGTTTTCAAGGCTAACTTCCACATTATATGGTGTAGCTAAACCTTTTGTTAAAATTTCATCACATTCCGCTTCTGTTAGCTTAATAGGTAAAATCCCATTTTTATAGCAGTTATTGTGGAAAATATCCGCAAATGACGGTGCAATGACGACAGTGAAGCCGTAGTCAAGAATGGCCCATGGTGCGTGCTCACGAGATGAACCGCAGCCAAAGTTATCTTGTGCAACAAGAATTTTAGAGCCTTTGAAGGCTGGTTTATTTAACACGAAGTTTTTGATTTCATTTCCTTCTGTATCAAAACGCCAGTGGTAGAAAAGGTATTGGCCAAAGCCCGTTCTTTCAATACGTTTTAAAAACTCTTTAGAAATAATTTGGTCTGTGTCTACGTTTTTACGATCTAATGGCGTAATGACACTGTTTACAATATTAATGGGTTCCATATTTATTCACCTCTTATTGCGTAAGAAAACTCACACAGTTTCCTTTACAAATTCTCTTACGTCTACGAAATGTCCTGCAATGGCCGCAGCTGCTGCCATTGGTGGCGAAACTAAATGTGTACGCGCTCCTGTTCCTTGACGACCTTCAAAGTTACGGTTAGATGTAGATGCACAACGTTCACCAAATGGTACAACGTCATCATTCATCGCTAAACACATCGAGCAACCTGTCTCACGCCATTCAAAGCCTGCTTCAAGGAAGACTTTGTCTAAACCTTCTTCTTCCGCTTGCTTCTTCGTTGTATGAGAGCCTGGTACAACAATTGCCGTTACATTTTCATGCACTTTACGCCCTTGAATAACATTAGCAGCTGCACGTAAATCACTTATACGTGAGTTCGTACAAGAACCGATAAAGACATGTTGAATATCGATAGACGTTAATGCCTGACCTTCTTCAAGTCCCATATATTCTAATGCTTTTCTTAGTGCGGCTTTATCAGATTCATCTACATAATCTGCTTGGGTTGGTACACTTTGTGAAACGCCTGATCCCATTGAAGGATTTGTGCCCCAAGTGACAACTGGCTCAATTTCTTCCGCTTTTATAATTCGTACAGCATCATAAATTGAATCTTCGTCAGATGCAAGACTCAGCCAGTACTTTGTCGCTTCATCAAACTTTTCTGCTTGAGGTGCATAACGTCGTCCACGAATATAATCAACTGTAATTTGGTCTGGTGAAACAAGGCCAGCTTTTGCTCCCGCTTCAATCGACATATTACAAATTGTCATACGTTCTTCCATTGAAAGTTTATGAATCGCTTCTCCTGTGAACTCCACAATATGTCCTGTTCCAACACCGATGCCGAATTTAGCAATAATCGCTAAAATAATATCTTTCGCCTCGACGCCTTCACCTAGCTCACCTTCAACACGAATTTCCATTGTTTTAGGTTTGCTTTGCCATAAAGTTTGAGTAGACATGACATGTTCCACTTCCGAAGTACCGATACCAAAAGCAATCGCACCAAAGGCACCATGTGTCGAAGTATGTGAATCACCACATACAATTGTTTTCCCAGGCTGTGTTAGACCTAGCTCTGGTCCAATAACGTGCACAATCCCTTGGTCTGGGTGACCCATTCCAGCTAGTTCAACCCCAAATTCCTCAGCATTTTTTGCTAATGTCTCAATTTGGTTACGAGCAATTGGATCATTGATTGTTGGTAAGTTTTTCGTCGGTACATTATGGTCCATTGTAGCAAAGCTAAGATCTGGACGGCGTACTTTACGATTATTCAAGCGTAAACCTTCGAAAGCTTGTGGTGATGTAACTTCATGAATTAAATGAAGATCGATATACAACAAGTCTGGCTTGCCTTCCTCATGATAAACGACGTGCGTATCCCAAATCTTTTCAATAATATTTTTGCCCATTGTCTTCACCTATTTCTTAAATGTATGTTGTCATAATGCTTTCCGATACGAAGTTTGTATCGATTTCATTGATTACTTTGTCAGTCCATTCATCCGTACTCAGTGTACGTGCACCATCACGAGTAAGATCAGCAGTAAAGTAGCCATCTTCAAAAACAGCGCTTACGGCACGTTCAATTTCTGCCGCTTCTTCTAGTAAGCCGAATGAGTATTGTAGCATCATTGCTACTGAAAGGATTGTGGCAGCCGGGTTAGCTACTCCTTGACCTGCAATTTCTGGCGCTGAACCATGTACCGGTTCATATAAACCAAAATTATCACCGCGAATAGATGCTGATGGTAATACACCTAGAGAGCCTGTAATAACAGAAGCCTCATCACTTAAAATATCACCGAACATATTTTCCGTTACAACAACATCATAATGACCTGGATTTGTAATTAACTTCATCGCTACAGAATCTACTAAATTATGCTCTACTTGAACATCTGGATAATCTTTTTTCTTCGCTTCAACTACTTCGCGCCATAAACGGCTCGTTTCAAGGACATTTGCCTTATCAACAGAGCATAATTTGCCTCCACGTAAACGTGCTAATTCGAATGCATTTTCAACAATGCGCTCAATTTCAGCCGTTGAATAGACTGTTGTATCAATCGCGCCATTTTCAGTACGCATACGTGGCTCCCCGAAGTATACGCCGCCTGTTAATTCACGTACGATCATTAAATCGACGTTTTCGGCTACTTCACGTTTTAAAGGTGAAGCATCTAGTAAACTCGGGAACGCCTTTACTGGACGTAAGTTTGCAAATAAATCAAAATGCTTTCGGATACGTAACAATCCTTTTTCTGGTCGTAAATCTGGGGCATTATTGTCCCATTTTGGACCGCCAACAGCACCTAATAAAATCGCATCACTATCTTCACACATCGCAATCGTTGCATCTGGTAGTGGGTTATTATGCTGATCAATCGCAGCGCCTCCGATTGTTGCATAGCCTAAGTTGAATGTGTGGTTGAACCGTTTACCAATTACTTGTAGAACACGAACAGCTGAAGCAACAACTTCTGGTCCAATCCCGTCTCCAGGAAGTACTGTAATTTTCTTTTCCATTGTAAAACACCTTTCTTTGAGTAGCGCATGCGCTAATTTTCTTTTACCATCAATGTTCGCTAAAAAAGCGTTCTACTTTTAGTAAAGCTCTCACCCATAAAGTACAGGTGAGAGACATGATTTAATTTATTGGTTGAATTGCACGAATACTCGCTTGAATTAAATGACGGTTGATCGCATTTAAGTAAGCTTTCGCAGATGCCTCTAAAACATCTTGTGAAGAGTTACGTCCAGTTGTCGAAACGCCTTCATAGCTAATATTAATAACAGCTTCACCAAGCGCATCACGTCCTTTGCCAACCGATGTTACTCGGTAGTCAATGACATTAATTTTGCCTGGCACAAGTTGCTCAAGTGTGTTGAAAATTGCCTCAACAGAACCCGATCCTGTAGCGACAACTGTCTTCTCTTGCCCTTCCGGTGTTGCAACTATTGCCGTTGCCGTAGGAACATTTTCTGTACCATATTGCACTTGTACGCTCTTCAATTCGTAAAGAGGAACATCTTCAATTAATACTTGTTGCTCTGTTAGAAGTGTCAGTAAATCTTCTTCTGTAATTTCTTTTTTGCGATCAGCAAGCTTTTTAAATTCAACAAATGCTTTATTTAGCTTTTCATCTGTAAGATTAAAGCCCATTGTTTCAGCACGGTCGCGGAATGCAGCACGTCCAGAGTGTTTACCTAGAACAAGTGGCACTACTCCCTCACCGATTAAAGCTGGTGAGATAATTTCATATGTTTCAGGGTTTTTCAATACACCATCTTGATGGATACCTGATTCATGCGCAAATGCATTTTTACCAACGATCGCTTTATTCGGTTGAATAACAACATTTGTTAGTTTACTTACTAATTGAGAAGTACGCTTAATCTCTTGTAAGTTAATACCTGTTTCAACTGGGTACATGTCTTTACGAATATGTAGTGCTACTGCAATTTCTTCTAAAGCAACATTACCGGCACGTTCACCAATACCGTTAATCGTTCCTTCTACTTGCGTAGCGCCATTTTCAATTGCGGCAATTGTATTAGCAGTTGCCATGCCTAAATCATCATGGCAATGGGCAGAAAATTTAACTTTCTCTGAGCCTTTTACATTTTCAAGAAGGAATTTGAATAATGCGCCATATTCTTGTGGAGATGCATATCCAACTGTGTCAGGCACGTTGATTGTTGTTGCACCTGCAGCTACAACTTCATTCATAATACGTACTAAAAATTCGCGATCCGAGCGGAAAGCATCTTCAGCAGACCATTGGACAAGTGGAAATAATTTCTTCGCGTATTTCACCGCTTCTACCGCTTGCTCAACTACTTGGTCAGGAGATTTCTTTAGCTTATATTCCATATGAATTGGCGATGTTGCTAAAAAAATATGAATATGTGGTTGTTCCGCTACTTTAATAGCTTCCCACGTCGTATCAATATCTTTTTGTATGCAGCGTGCAAGACCCGTTACAATTGAATTTTTAACCGTACCCGCAATGCGATTTACGGCTTCAAAATCACCAGGTGATGAAGCAGGAAAACCTGCTTCAATAATAGAGACACCTAGACGTTCAAGTTGCTTTGCAATTTCGATTTTTTCAGCTGTATTTAAATTAACACCAGCTGATTGTTCGCCATCGCGTAGCGTTGTATCAAAAATATCAATTTTTCGCACTTGCAGCCACTTCTCTCACGACTTTTTGTTTTCCTTCGTTAATGAATGGCATCATAGCACGTAATTTAGAACCAACTTCTTCGATTTGGTGGTTTGCACCAGCTTCTTTGAATTGCGTATATTCAGGACGACCATTTTCGTTTTCAGCGATCCAACGACGAGCAAATGTACCATCTTGGATATCAGTTAATACATCTTTCATGCGCGCTTTAACTGACTCGTCGATGATGCGTGGACCTGCAACATAGTCACCCCACTCAGCAGTATCTGATACTGAGTAACGCATTGTAGCCATACCACCTTCGAACATTAGGTCAACGATTAATTTAAGTTCGTGTAATGTTTCAAAGTAAGCAAGTTCTGGTTGGTAACCCGCTTCTACTAAAGTTTCGAAACCAGCTTTAACTAATTGAGTTGCACCACCACAAAGTACTGCTTGCTCACCGAAAAGATCCGTTTCTGTTTCTTCTTTAAATGTTGTTTCAAGTAGACCGCCACGTGCAGATCCAATACCTTTACCATAAGCAAGTGCGATATCTTTTGCTTGACCTGAAGCATCTTGGTGAATTGCGAATAGTCCTGGTACGCCAGCACCTTGTTCGAATTGACGACGAACTAAGTGACCTGGGCCCTTTGGTGCTACTAAAAATACGTCAACATCAGCAGGAGGTGTAATTTGACCGAAGTGAATGTTGAAACCATGTGCGAACATAAGCACTTTACCAGCTTTTAAATTCGGTGCGATTTCAGCTTCGTATACTGCTTTTTGGCGCTCATCTGGAAGTAAGATTTGGATTACATCTGCTTCTGCAGCCGCTTCTGCAACTGATTTAACATCTAAGCCGTCAGCTTTTGCTGCGTCAAAAGATCCGCCTGGGCGAACACCTACTACTACGTCGAAACCTGATTCTTTAAGGTTTAGTGCATGTGCATGACCTTGAGATCCGTAACCAATAATGGCGATTTTCTTTCCTTTTAGTACGTCCTCGTTGATGTTTTGCTCATAATACATTGTTGTCATTTTAATTTCCTCCTAATATGTGTGGGTTTTGTTTTTTGTCCAGCTATGGATGCTTGCACCTCGTATCGCTTCACTTTCGTTCACCTAGGAAGTACACCCATCCGCAGCCTTTCGTTTTATATGCAAACTATTTTAAAATAGAGAGCTGTGAATTCGCGATCTTCTGTGTTTCACGAACAGATGCCGTTGCACCCGTACGCGTTAATTCTTTGATGCCATATGGGCGAATCAACTCAATAAATGCGTCGATTTTCTCAGGATTACCAACCACTTGATATGTCACAACATTTTTTGCTG
>JAVWKG010000110.1:0-10020 GCA_036638655.1 Lysinibacillus sp.
GACCCTGGAGCGAGCATAGCGAGTGAAGCGGCTCATCGGACGCCCCCCGGAAAGCGCGCAGCCGGAACGGAAATCAACCCCAGATTATGATGATGAGCCATATTAAGGATGTGCTTTACAATGAAATTAGGCCGTATTCTCTTGATGAAAAGGCTATCATTTTTACCGAATTAGAGAAAAAGGCAAATCACTTCCCAAATCAATTGAAAACGTAGATATATCAACGTACAATATATAAAAATAGGAAACACGACAGCTCCAATTTGGTGTATAATATTGTGGTATGGGGAAAGAAAGCAGGTTGCCAAAAATGAATAGCAAATTTGAACTAATATCAGTTATTGACACAAAAGGAAATCCGGCGTATTTGTTCGAAAAAGTGCCAGGTTTCGATTGTAAGGTGAAATTATGAAAAATTGGTTGATCTTCATTTCTGTCTTTATTATCTCATTGTCACTTGTGATTAGTATATTAGTACTCTGGAAAGCCGATTCTCCGTTTAATTCGATTGAAGAAAGTGCTGAACAGTTGGCGCTTGATGCCAAAGCACTGGCAATTGTATCGGAGTCTTACGTATATAATGGGAAAAATTCGTATGTCACTGTTTTCGGGGTAGACGAGTATGGTGATAAAAAAGCTATCTTTGTGCCGACGAACTTAGAAGAGGATTCGATTCAGGACGTATTTTTAAAAGATGGTATTACGGAAAAACAAGCATTATCGGTTTTGAAAAATGAAGGAAATGTACAAAAAGTTCTCCATATAAAATTAGGCTATGAAGAGCCCGGTGCCGTTTGGGAAATTAGTTATTTAAACGACAAAGACAAGCTCAACTATGTTTACATTTTGTTTGAGGACGGCGATGAGTGGTTAGGCATTAAGAACTTATAAGAGGAGTAGATTCCGTATGAAAAATTTATTAGCAAACCGTGTAAAAACTTTAACACCATCTTCAACTTTAGCCATCACTGCAAAGGCTAAAGAATTAAAAGAACAAGGATTTGATGTAATTGGGCTTGGTGCTGGTGAACCTGATTTTAACACACCACGCAATATTCTTGATGCTGCCATTGATTCGATGGAAAAAGGTCTTACAAAATATACGCCTGCAGGAGGTCTACCTGTATTAAAGCAAGCAATTATCGACAAGCTAAAGCGTGATAATGCACTTACATATAAACCGAGTGAAGTGATTGTGGGTGTTGGTGCAAAACACATTCTTTATACACTATTTCAAGTGATTTTAAACGAAGGTGATGAAGTCATCATCCCAATCCCATACTGGGTATCATATCCAGAACAAGTGAAATTAGCGGGCGGTGTACCAGTTTATGTTGAAGGTACACGTGAGCAAGATTATAAAATTACAGCTGAACAATTACGTGCTGCGGTAACGGACAAAACAAAAGCTGTAATCATCAACTCACCAAGTAACCCATCAGGTATGATTTACTCGCGCGAAGAGCTTGTTGAACTGGCAGCTGTAGCGGAAGAAAAAGATATTTTAATCGTGTCAGATGAAATTTATGAAAAGCTTGTTTACAATGGTATTGAGCATTTTTCAATTGCCCAAATTTCTGAGACAGTGAAAGCACGTACAATCGTTGTCAACGGTGTGGCAAAATCGCACTCGATGACAGGTTGGCGTATCGGATATGCTGCAGGAGATGCTACAATTATCAACTCGATGACTGACCTAGCGTCACATTCGACATCAAACGCAACAACAACTGCTCAATACGCAACTGTAGAAGCATATAACGGATCACAAGATGCGGTTGAAGAAATGCGACAAGCATTTGAAAGTCGTCTTGAAAAGATTTACCCGCAAGTAAGTGCGATTCCTGGCTTTAAAGTATTAAAACCTCAAGGAGCATTCTACTTATTACCGGACGTAGCTGAAGCAATGGCGAAAACGGGTTATGATTCAGTAGATGCATTCGCTGAAGATATTTTAACAGAGGCAAAAGTAGCGGTAATTCCAGGCTCAGGCTTTGGTGCACCAACTACAATGCGTTTATCATATGCTACATCTTTAGATTTACTAGAAGAATCGGTACGTCGTCTTGATGCATTCGTAAAATCAAAATGGCAGGACTAATCCTTCTAAACTGACAACGTGGAGGGCAACTATGAAAAAAATTACGATTCAAGATATGCCAAAACATATTGGTGAAACAGTAAAGCTAGGTGCTTGGCTAGCCAACAAACGTTCAAGTGGTAAAATCGCATTCCTACAATTACGTGATGGCTCTGGTTTTGTGCAGGCAGTCGCTGTAAAGGAAGAAGTAGGCGAAGAAATTTTTGCGCTTGCGAAAGGTTTAACGCAAGAAACATCGATGTATATTGTTGGTGAAGTAAAGGCAGACGAGCGCTCGAGTTTCGGTTGTGAGCTTAATGTCACAGGGATTGAAGTGTTGCAATTAGCAGATAATTTCCCTATCACACCAAAAGAGCATGGCCCTGAGTTTTTAATGGATAACCGCCATTTATGGTTACGTTCTCGTAAACAGCATGCGGTGATGAAAATCCGTAATGAAATTATTCGTGCAACATATGAGTTTTTTAATGAGAATGGCTTCACAAAAATGGACCCACCGATTTTAACGGGCTCAGCACCAGAAGGGACTTCTGAGTTGTTTGCTACAAAATATTTTGATGAAGATGCGTATCTTTCTCAATCTGGACAGTTGTATATGGAAGCGGCTGCGATGGCTTTAGGAAAAGTATTTTCATTTGGTCCAACATTCCGTGCAGAAAAGTCGAAAACGCGTCGTCACTTAATCGAGTTTTGGATGATCGAGCCGGAAATGGCATTTGTTGAATTTGAAGAAAACCTAGAAATCCAAGAACAATATGTGTCACATATCGTGCAAGCGGTATTAGCAAATTGCCAACTTGAATTAGAGCGTCTAGGGCGTGATACATCATCAAATATTCAAGCGCCAGTCCCGCGCATCTCTTATGATGATGCTATTAAGCTATTGCATGAGCAAGGCTTTGATGATATTAAATGGGGCGATGACTTCGGTGCACCACATGAAACAGCGATTGCGAATACATTCGACAAGCCTGTTTTCATCACGTGCTACCCGATAGGTATTAAGCCATTCTACATGCAGCCACATCCGGACCGCGATGATGTTGTACTTTGTGCAGACTTAATCGCTCCAGAAGGTTACGGTGAAATTATCGGTGGATCTGAGCGCGTTCATGATTATGATTTACTTAAATCACGTCTGGAAGAGCACGGCTTATCGTTAGATGCTTATGCTTGGTATTTGGAACTTCGTAAGCAAGGATCAGTACCACATTCAGGATTTGGACTTGGGTTAGAGCGTACAGTAGCATGGATTTCGGGAACGGAGCATATTCGTGAAACAATCCCATTCCCTCGCTTACTAAACCGTTTATATCCATAGCAACTAGAAAATTGAAAGTCGCGTAGTGAGGTATTCTGAGCTACGCGGCTTTTATCTTCATTCAGCAGATGTTTTTTTGTACCGAAAGCTAGCGGCAAGTATGGATGTTTTTCCGTACTGAAAGTGTAGCAGAGGTACAGAAAAATCTCGCCTCTATAGGTGGTGAGAGTTTGCGGTTTTAGCTTTATCCAGTATGTGTCCAAACGCCGGCTGAATAAAGATAAAGCCTCCGGCGGATGTCACAGATTTTGAAGGGAGTTAATATAGGATGTTAGCCTAAGTTCGTCGCATCCATGCGACAACGGCTAACTAACCTGCGTCGTGCAGGTCTAAGCGCAATTCAAAATTTGGACGCAATTACGCCGAGGTGTAATTGATACTTATGTGCGAAGGAGTTATCTAATGATGAACAACAATATTAATCGACTTCGTATGTGGACTGAGCAGAGGCATGTTAATATTCCTCAGCTTTTTTTTCAGTTTTATAAGGAGTTAAAAATAGAAGATGATGAGGCGTTACTCGTTATGCACTTACTGGCATTTTACGAGGAGGGAAATGATTTTCCTACGCCAACAGATTTAACGAACCGTCTATCTTTAACAAGTAATGAAATCTCATTTAAATTACAGCGTCTGATGCAAAAAGGGATGCTAGAAATTACTCAAGGCGCGGATGCAAACGGTACTTTATTTGAAAAATATTCGCTTTATCCACTGTGGGAAAGAATTGTTGAAAATATTGAGATGAAGGCTCAAACTCAGCAGGCAACGGCGCAACGCGTAGATGAAGGAGAAGTCTTCCGTTTATTTGAAGAAGAGATGGGGCGTCTTTTATCACCTTTAGAGCTTGAGAAGATAGGCTGTTGGATAGACGAAGACAAGCATAGCCCGCTCCTTATTAAAGAGGCGTTAAAAGAAGCTGTTTTTGCCAGTAAAGTAAGTATTCGCTATATTGACCGAATATTACTGGAATGGAAAAAGAAAAAAATTACGACACCACAAGCTGCACAAAAACAAAGTGAACAGTATCGTGATAAACAAAACTTTGGTGCTCGTCAGCAAGCACAGCGACCAGGAGAAAAAGGTGTTGCTGCCACAACAAATAGAGTACCGTTTTACAATTGGTTAGAAGAGAGAGAATAGGAGGGGACATGCATGCTAACTAAAAAACAGTGGGATCATTGTTTAAACGAGATGGAGCGTATGTTTCCTGACGCACATTGTGAACTTGTACATGAAAACCCATTCGAGCTAACAATCGCAACACTTTTGTCTGCCCAATGTACAGATGTATTGGTCAATAAAGTAACGAAAACATTATTCCAAAAATATAAAAAGCCTGAAGATTATTTAGCAGTTTCGTTAGAGGAGCTTCAACAAGATATTCGTTCAATTGGCTTATATCGCAATAAAGCGAAAAACATTCAACTTTTATGTGAGAGAGTGCTAACGCAATTTGGCGGGGAAATCCCAGCTTCTCGTGAAGAGCTTGTGACATTACCTGGCGTAGGACGAAAAACGGCTAATGTTGTGTTGTCTGTCGCATTTGATGTACCTGCCTTAGCTGTAGATACGCATGTAGATCGCGTATCCAAACGCCTTGGATTATGTCGCTGGAAAGATTCTGTTTTAGAAGTGGAAGAAACGATTATGAAAAAAACGCCAATCGAAAAATGGTCGAAAACACATCATCAGTTAATATTTTTCGGTCGTTATCATTGTAAGGCACAAAATCCAGGTTGTGATGCATGTCCTTTGTTTGATGTGTGTCGTGAAGGGCAAAAACGCTTCAAAAAAGGATTGGTGAAGGCGTGATCGGGTTTAAAAAAGAAGCAATTTCAAAAGAAATAATAGATGGCTGGTTTGCAGAGTGGGAAGTTCTTGAAAAGGAAATACATGCAGCCCATTCCGCACGTAATAGTGAAGCAAAAATGCGCATGCAAGAGGCAATTACTTTGTTTGAGTGGTTATTATTAGAAAGTGCTGATGGTGAATTCACAAGTCTTGAAACAGGTGATGTATTTGAAGTGATGCCGATTAATGGTATGGAACGACTACATTTTATTAAAGGTAAACCAGGTCAATATGCATGTTATCGTCAGTTGGATGAATTGTTTAAAGAAACAAAAAAACGTGCAGCGAGTTTAAGGTTGAGAGCGGAAAGACAGAAATAGTTTCTAGTAAAACCGCTAATAGTGAATTGATACTGACAAAAAAAAGAGCGAATCCGCGGATTCGCTCTTTTCTTAATGTGAGAGGGGTTATGGTGTGCCCTCATCATCTTCACCATCTTCAGGGCGTGTTGGTTGAGACGGGTCGGTTGGTGGATTAGTTGGGACTTGACCGCCGTTCCCATTCCCATTGCCGTTGCCGTTGTTTCCATTGCCATTGCCATTCCCATTGTTTCCATTCTCGTTCCCATTCCCTTGATCAGGTGGGGTCGGATCGATAATCTCTGGTATTTCTGGTTCTACTTCTTCGTCCTCCTCTTCTTTTTCGATTTGGAGAGAAGCGGTTGCTGGTTCGCTTCGTGTTTCATCAACAATTGCTGTTACTGTGAACACGTATTTGCTACCTGGTTTGAAGTTTGGCACTGTAACATTATTACTTTCGGTTGTACCGACAATAATATTTTCACCGCCATCCATAGACATAGCTACTTCGAATTTGACAGGTTTTACTTCTTCTGTTTCCTTGTCGATAGGGGCATCGTGCTTCCAAGTAACATCAATTGCTTGAGATACTTCATTTAAAGTGGCACTCACATCATATGGTGCTGGGATGACAATTTCTTCGAATTTATCAGAAACTGTTTTCGGTTCCGTGCCACGTACGAATAATTCTGTTCGACGTAATTCTTTTGGTGTAAATTCACTCGCTAGCTTTAAAGGATTTGTACCAACTTCAATTGTTGCTTCAACAACAGTGCCCGGCTTTTTAAATCGTGATGTTTCAACGGATTTAGATAAGTCACCCATAATATTTTTAAACAATTTTTGCGGTAGATTTCTTTCCGCTGTCGTAGTAATTGGGTCATAACGTTTTTCGTAGCCGCTCCAAATGGCGATTGAATAATTTGTTGTATAGCCTGCAAACCAAGAGTCAGGGACACTTGTACTTGGTAAATTGTGCTTTTTGAAATCATCTTTTGAGTAGTTTGTCGTACCTGTTTTCCCGGCAATATCTAAGCCAGAAACCATTGCTAAAGTACCGGAAGCGCCTGGTTTAGTACTGACAACATCTCGTAAAATATCTGTCACCATGTAAGCAGTAGATTCACTCATAGCAACTGATGGTTCAGGTTTGTAGTTTTTAGTTGTTTTACCATCACGGTAAACGATTTTCGTAATAGAATATGGATCTGTGTAAACACCATTATTTCCAAAGGCAGCATAAGAGGCAGCCATTTGAATTGGGTTAATAGTAATTTTACCACCACCGATTGCATCTGCTTCAACAATCGAGTTGGCGTTGATACCTAAGCGATTTACGAATTCTTTCGCCTTGTCTGAACCAACTTCTTTAAATGTTTTAACGGCTGGTACATTTCGTGAAGTATATAATGCTTGACGCACTGTCATTGGTCCTTGATATTTACTGTCCCAGTTCGTAATCGTTTGTTGTGAACTCGTATATTTCATTGGTTCATCGACTGTCGTTTCACCAGTTGACCATTTTAAATATTCAAAAGCTGGACCGTAGTCGAGTAATGGCTTCATCGTTGATCCGGGGTGAGTTTGCTTCAGGTCATCTGCGTAGTTATAGCCACGATTACCGTAGTTTCGACCACCACCGACTGCATGAATTTGACCTGTTTTCGTATCGATAACAGATATACCCGATTCGATCTTTTCAGTAGGGAAGTTACTATCGTCATTCAGTGCGTTTTCTACAATTTTTTGTGCATTAGGATCTAATGTTGTATAAATTTGGATACCTTCAGCTAATGCATTACCGTCACCGTTCGTTTCTAATTCATTCAAAACCACGTCTAGGAAGGCATCATATTTTGAACCAGCAAATGCTTGGCGTGTAGCATCATCTGCTAAGCCGGCTTGTACATCAACTGCTTTAGCTGCTTCCATCTCAGCCTTCGTAATTTTCTCATGCTGTAACATTAAGCTTAAGACAATATTGCGTCGTTTTTCAGCACGTTCTGGGTTTTGAATTGGGTTAAAGGCATTTGGTAACTGTACCATACCTGCGAGCATAGCTTCTTCTTCTAAACTTAGTTCACTTAACTCTTTACCATAGAAATATTGTGCGGCTGTTCCAATCCCATAAACACGACCAGACATTAGCACTTTGTTAAAATACATTTCGAAAATTTCTTCTTTCGAATATTTACGTTCCAGTTGGAAGGCTAACCAAGCTTCTTGTGCCTTACGTTTTAATTTTTTTTCGTTTTGTAAAAATGAGTTTTTGACAACTTGCTGTGTCAAAGTAGATGCACCCTGTGAGCCGAAGCCATCACGAACATTGGCAAGAACGGCCCCACCTAAACGGTAGAAGTCTAGTCCACCATGCTCGAAAAATCGTACGTCTTCAGTTGCTAAAATGGCATTTCTCATATCTTCGGGAATATCTTTGTATTCGACATACTGGCGATTTTCAGCACCAATGGTTGCAAATAATTCCTTGTTTTTGTCGTAAAACTTAGCTGAAAGAGGGTCTTTTAAAAGTTCCTCATCTAATTTTGGTGCAGAGCTTGCGTAGAAGGCAAATAATCCAGCACCCGCAGCACCACCACCAATACCTAAAAATAATAGCGTTAATATAATTCGTTTAAGCCATACTTTAAAAGGTTTTTTTGGTGTGCTTTTTTTATTGTTTCTCGTTTGAGCTTTTTGGTGCTCCCCACGAGTTTGACGACGTTCAGTCATGTTAAATCTCCTCACTCTCAAAAAACATTATGTTCTATTTTCGATGAACAGCTGTAAAACTTTTAAATAATCAATTCTAGGGAAATAGCTAGTCGGTATTTCATAGGCCATTTCTTCAATTTGAAGTAGTGGAATTGACTTGCGCTCACCTTTCTCCATTGCTTCCCATGCACGCTGTATCAATTCATATGGGACTAGGAAATAGCGTTCAAGTGCTGAAAAGCGCATGATGATGAATGCAATGCCTTGTTGTGCCGTCACCTGCTGCATATGCTTTAGCTGGTGAGGGTGGATGTTTTGTAAAGGAAAGCTTGTTTTTGAAGCAGTTTCCTTTGCATCAAAATCGATATAATGACCATTCCAAACGCCATTATAGTCGGTTGTAGAAGGCGTCCTAAAATACGCTTCCCGAATGACAGCAGCACTTCGCGATGGGTACTCTACTTTGACGATTTGAATCGGAACAGGTTTCATATGAATGTTTGCGAGTTGCCTTTCAAGATAGTAGGCATTCGCTTCATTTATTTCATCTTCTAACGTTTTTCCGCGATTACTAAAGGAATAATCCTTATCTTTCTTCGTAGTTTCTGTTGGCTTATTCGATGCTTTCGGCGTATACACTTTGCCGTTTGGATAACGAATTGTCAAGCAAATCACCCTTAATTAGATAGTACTGTTATTATACACATAAGTTTAGCATAAATATTTGGCGAATTAATTGTTCTTTGCACGTTCTCTGTCTTCTTTTGTCAACAAGGAAGGGAACGACAAGTTTTTAAGGAATAGTTAGTACAAAAGGGAGTGTGATCTATGCGGAAAACTGAACAATTACTATCGCAATTAGACTGTGTAGACAACATATTATTTACACGATTAATGATGGAAAGAGAATTCCAAAATATGTTGTTCTTATTGAAAGTTGAATCTGTTTGTCAGAAAGTCAGTTTAGCAGAAAGTAATGAGCAAGTAAAGAATACTTGTTCGCCTATTAGTAGTGTAATACGATAGACTTTGGTAAACTTGTTTCATAAAGAAAAATGGCTCATTGCTAAAACATGTACTTTACTTAAAATAAATCTACAAAATGCAAGCACATGAAACGAAAGGCGGCGACTCCTGCGGGATTAGCGAGACAGACGAGACCCCGCACGAAGTATAAGAGGACCGAAGCCTAAGTGCGCCACATCCATGTAGCAACGGCTTCATGACCAACTTCCTGTTGGCCCGGAGGAGGCTCGTCGCTCGCCCCGCGGAAAGCGTCCGCCTGCAGTGGAATGTGCTGTCAAGTGCAGATTATGCTGTAGAGCCAAAAAATGAAACTAATTTAATGAGGTGCTATTTTTGTTACTAATTGAGCAAACTTCAATATTAATAGATGAATGTGAAAGTTGTTTAGTCCGTTTTTGGAAAATGCGTGAAGAAGATAGAGAGCCAGATTTTTTTGCAGAAGTGAAACCACATGCTGATGAAATTCATGCACTCTTGAAAGAATGGACGAGCAATTCGAATGACTGGTTAAAAAGCAATAAAGCAAAATACATGCATACACAACAAATTGCTTCAGCGGCAGAGTCGATGGAGCAATTTGTTGTGCAATCCTTTTATAAAGGAACAAGTAAAAAAAGATTTGTCGATGCCATTCATTCTACCTCATTTACAATGAAAAACTTTTTGCGGTTGTTAGAGGAGGAGAATGAACGTGTTATCGAGTAGGA
>JAVWKG010000111.1:0-9951 GCA_036638655.1 Lysinibacillus sp.
GATAGGGCGATTTTTTTGTATCTATTTTTAGAGATAAAAGGAAGGCTACCCTCAAAAGTCATTTTGAATGACTTTTGAGACAGCCCCGTTTTTTTTGTATAAATAAATGGTGGTATGGTCAACTTGATAACGAGGGGGTCTGCCAAAAATGGATGATTATTTAATAATTTTATTTCGTACTTGTTTTTTGTACTTACTAATTTTAGTTGTATTTCGATTAATGGGTAAAAGAGAAGTAGGTGAATTATCAATCATGGATTTGGCGGTTTTCGTGTTAATAGCGGAAGTAGCTGCTTTTGCTTTAGAGCTAGAAAATGAGTTGTTTAAATCCATTATGCCAATCCTCATTTTATTAGTTATTCAAATTTTAAGTGCATTCATTTCTATGAAAAGCAAAAAAATCCGAGATATTATCGATGGAGATCCGACGTTAATTGTACGTGATGGTGTTATTTTAGAGAGTGAAATGAGGAAGCAACGCTATAATCTCGATGATTTATTTCAACAATTACGAGAAAATGGCGTTGCTTCGGTAGCTGATGTTTCTTTTGCTTATTTGGAGGCATCTGGAAAACTATCTGTTTATAAAAGAGATGAGAAATCATTTGTGTATCCACTCATTGTGGATGGTGACATTCAAGAGCGTCATCTCGAGCTTATTCATAAAGATGTGGATTGGTTGTTTGAAGAGCTGGCGAAACAAAAAATGGATGATCATACAATTATATTTTATTGTGCGTTAGAAGAAAATGGCTTACATGTGCAACTAAAAGAAAATTAAGAGCGTTTAGCAAGCTTGCGTACATAGCGTAAATCTTGGAAACGTATTTGGTTGCCAAATAGTAATAGTGTGAAGAGTAAAAACAATGTGAGACCGCTACTTGCTAGTAATGGAAGTGGATAAATATTTGTAATGAAATGTTGTAGGAAACAAACGGCGATAAAGCAACTATACGGCACAATAAACATGCGGAATCCTGCACCCAGATTTTTACGTTGTCTAATCGTTGCAATATGTAAAAATGACGTTAGCAACACGCCGAATCCAATTGCAATGACAGCACCTTTTTCTTGAATGCCGGGTTGTGAAGCAAGAACAAACATAACGAATAATTTTCCGAGCCCACCGTAAATCGAATTCATCATAGCCGCTCGGGCCTCGCCAACTGCTTGTAAAATGGAGTGTAGAGGACTTTGAATATAATAAAAGTAAAAAATAGGCGCGAGAATTTTCACATAGCCACGATTTTCTTCCAAATGGAAAAGGCGGACTGCGAGTTCATCGCCATGAATAAAAAAGTACGTCGCTGCAAAGCAACCGACTAATGATGAAAGTCGGAGTGAGACGGAAATCCTTTCTTGTAATAAGGATGTATGACTACGGGCTACGGCATCACTAACAGCGGGAATAAGGACGATAGAGAGGGCAAATGGGACAAAGGCTGGAAATAATAATAATGGCACTAAAACGCCTGAAATTACGCCATAAAGCATCGTTGCAGAAGCGGCTGTTAACCCGGCCATTGTTAATGCTTTTAAAAAGATAATTGGTTCTAAAAACCAAGTAAATGAGCCGAAAAGTTTACTGCCTGCTGAAGGAAGGGCAACTTTAAACATTGGAGCAACAGGATATGGCTTGGCATTTTTTTTATTAAGGCCAAGTCTTTTTTTAGAGAGCGAATAATGGATCCATAAGTAGATGAAGGCAAGGATTTCAGCTAGTAGCGTAATACCCATTGCTGCAGCAGCAGTTACCGCACTATTATTGTAAGTTGCGAAAAAAGGTAACATAAATGAAATAAAGCCAATACGTACAACTTGTTCCAACATTTGTGACCAAGCTGTTGGCGAAATTTTGGCGATACCTTGTAAATAGGACTTAAACAAGCCAGATCCGACGGCTACAGGAACAGTTATTAGGGCAATCCAAAGGGTCAGCGTAGTTTGTTCGTTATGTAATAATGTATTTGAAATGTAAGGGATGGCAAACCAGAGTAACGGTGTAAATAGAACGATAGCAATAATAGACCAAGTGATGGCTGTACGCATGACTCCGAGAATGGAGTCTTTTTTATTTTTAGCTAATAATTCTGCTACAATTTTGGCAACAGCTATAGGTAGTCCGAGTTGAATCAGTGAAATGAAGAAAATAAATGCAGGGTAAGCGGTCATATAGACGCCGACAGCTTCCTCTCCCGCAATGCGCATAAATTGAATTCGATAAAAAAAGCCAAATAATTTAGATAAAAAAATGACAAACATCAAAAAGATGGTGCCTCGTACAAATGAACTCATTCAATCCTTCCCTTCTCAAGTACCGCAAAATAATATACAATATTTGTATGCAAGAACATCATTTGTTACAACTTTGAATGGAGCTGATTCAAGATGAGTGTGCAATATCCGCAAATGTTTGAAAAAATCCTTCCAGCAATCGAAAGTAAGATGAATGAATTTCACTATCACCGTTATGATGCGATTACAGCAGAGGAATTATGGCGTTTTTGTATCGTGAAAAAATGGCGGAAAAAGAATATTGAAACACTTCATGTCTATGAAATGGTTGAAACTATTTTTTCCGTGACAGCTTCCGAAATTGTGTCATTTAACCAAGTGGAGTATCTTCAAAAAGATAATTGGTTTGGAGAAGTGAGTGCGACGGAGCTCCAGATATTATTAAATATTAAAAAGCCTATACTTGAAAATGTTTTAGAAGATTAATAGTTTACTCTTAGTGTTGAATTGACACCGAGCGCATCGTGTTTCATAATGAATATGTTGCGCTTTTTTTGATGTTAAAAATGCGCGTAAATGAACGAATATAAAATAAGCTCAAGTAATGCTAGGAAGCACCTGTTACATGATTCTAGTGGAAATGGAGGTAAAACGCTTCAATAGCATTTGCTGATAGACTGGTTTGGCGTGTAAGTATATGTATGCTTACATCATATCGAGGAGGATTTATAGATGAAATTAAGAAGCCGTATAATTGCATTCTTGCTACTTTTAGTTGTTTTTACAGCGACTATGAGTACAACGGTTGAAGGTGTTTTAAAAGAGATTAGACTTGGTCTAGATTTAAAAGGCGGGTTTGAAGTTCTTTATGAAGTAACAGAGTTAAATGATGGCGAAAAAATTACGCCGAAAATTGTAACGGCTACAGCTACTGCGCTTGAAAGTCGTATTAACACAATGGGTGTAAGTGAGCCAAGCATTGAAGTTGAAGGGGAAGATCGAATTCGTGTGCAATTGGCGGGTGTAGACGACCAAGAGTCAGCGCGTGAATTACTATCGACTTCTGCCAACTTAACATTCCGAGATGTTAACGATAAATTATTATTAGATGGTGATGATTTAAAGGGAAATGGCGCAAATGCTTCATTTGACAAAAATAATCAACCAATCGTGACGTTAACATTAAAAGATGCGAAAAAATTTGCTGAGATTACAACTAAACTTGCTGCGCAGGGAGCTGGGCAAAACTTACTTGTTGTTTGGTTAGACTTTGAAGAAGGTGTAGATTCGTATGCAGCAGAAGCGGTAAAACCAAAACCACGTTATGAATCGGCTGCAACAGTAACACAAACACTTAATACAACAGATGTACAAATTAGTGGTAATTTCACGCCAGAAGACACAAAAAATTTAGCGGATGTTCTAAATGCAGGTGCATTACCAGTTAAGTTAACTGAAATTTATTCGACATCTGTTGGTGCTCAATTTGGTGAAGAAGCACTGGACAGTACGGTATTTGCAGGTGTTGTTGGCGTTATAATAATCTTTATCTTTATGTTAGTGTATTATCGTTTGCCTGGATTTATATCCATCATTACACTTTCAATTTTCACATTTTTAGTGTTAGCTGTATTTGGCTGGATTAACGCAGTTTTAACGCTGCCAGGAATTGCGGCTATTGTGTTAGGTATCGGTATGGCGGTAGATGCCAATATTTTAACAGCGGAACGTATACGTGAGGAACTGCGCGTAGGTCACTCTGTTAAACAAGCATACCAAGTTGGCTCAAAGCAATCATTGTCTGCTATTATTGATGCGAACTTAACGACCTTGTTAGCGGCAGGCGTATTGTTCTACTATGGGACAAGTTCAGTAAAAGGCTTCGCTACAATGTTAATTATTAGTATTTTACTAAGCTTCTTAACAGCTGTTTGGGGTTCACGTGTTTTACAAGGCTTACTTGTAAACAGTGGCTACTTCGATAATCCTGCTTGGTTTGGCATTCCAAAATCGAAGCAACATAGCTTAGATGAAAATGTACAAACATTGGATTTATCAACAAAGTTTGATCGCTTTGATTTTGTCGGAAATCGCAAAAAATTCTATACATTGTCATTAGCAATTTTAGTAGCCGGTATTGTTGTACTTGGTGTGTTCCGATTAAATCTAGGGATAGATTTTGTTAGTGGTACGCGCGTAGAATTGAAGAGCGACCAAGAAATAGTGAAAAAAGATGTCTCAAAATATGTAGATAGCATTGGTTTCCCAGTTAAAGATGAAGAAATTGTCATTTCTGGTGAAGGGAAAAACACGGCTGTACTACGCTATGATAAAGATTTTACACAAGATGAAATTCTTAAGTTAAAAAGGGTTACCAAAGAAAAGTATGGACATGAGCCTACAGTAAGTACGGTATCACCGACTGTCGGCAAGGAGCTTGTGAAAAATGCGATTTACGCATTAGCGATAGCTGCTCTTGGTATTATCATTTACGTTGCTGTTCGTTTCGAGTGGCGTATGGGTGTGGGGGCAATTGTATCATTAATTCATGATGTATTCCTAATTGTAGCCATGTTCAGCTTCTTCCGAATAGAGGTCGATATTACGTTCATCGCGGCGGTATTAACAATTGTCGGTTATTCCATCAATGATACGATCGTTACATTTGACCGTATGCGTGAGAACTTAAATCGCCATGAGGTTATTAATGACCGTGAAGTATTGGCTAACATCGTCAATAAGTCGCTTCGTCAAACAATGGGACGCTCTGTTAATACAGTGTTAACAGTTATCATTGTAGTCGTAGCATTACTAGCATTCGGTGCACCATCTATTCAAAACTTCTCGATTGCATTGTTAATCGGTTTAATTACAGGTATTTATTCTTCTATCTGTATCGCCGCACAAATTTGGTATTCATTAAAAATTCGTGAAATGAAAAAATCTGATGGCAAACTGCAGAAAAAAGAGAAAAAACAATGGGGTTCTGATGAGCCAGTAGTTTGATAAATAATGAGAAACCCTGCTTACTTTGTGTGAGCAGGGTTTCTTGCCGTCAAGGAGAGCGGTCGATGAACTTAGAAAAAGGGTCGATAAATTGCGAATTTAGGTCGATAAAAACCGCAACTAGGTCGATAAAGATACAAAAAGAGCTACAGACCATATAAAAAAGAGCAAATCGCTATTTGATTTGCTCTTTTTACTAGTTATTAAACTTTAAATCGTTGAACCTGCTCTTGGAGTTGCTGTGCGTTAGTACTTAACTCGACTGCAACGGCACTAACTTGTTGCATTGTTGCTGCTTGTTCTTCGACTGTATCGGAAATTACTTTTGCATTTGTCGATGAAATATTTGCACTGCTTGCAATTTCAGTAACGGAAGCAGCAACTTGTTCAGCGCTTGCAGAAATTTCTTCAGACGTTGCAGAAATATCTTCAATCTGATCGGTAAATGAGCGAATTGAATCGGTAATAGAGTGGAACGATTGACCAGCGATATTGATGATTTCTACACCGTCATTAACTGATTCGAGTCCATCTTTGACAGCAGTTGCCACATTACGTGTGCCTGCTTGAATTTCATTTGTCAGTGAGACAATTTTGCTAGCAGATCGATTAGATTCTTCTGCGAGCTTGCGTACTTCGTCTGCTACAACGGCAAAGCCTTTCCCGTGCTCACCTGCACGTGCTGCCTCAATGGCTGCATTCAGTGCTAATAAGTTTGTTTGATCGGTAATGTCTGTAATGACTTTTGTAATCTGGCTAATTTCTTCAGATTGCTTACTTAGTGTTGTTGTTAAACTAGATATACGAGTAGTGGAGTCGAAAATACTGCCCATCTGTTTTTTTGCAATATCAACAGTTTGGACACCTGCACTTGCAGTAGCTGTCATATCCACAGCATTTTGATGTAGCGTTTGTGTTGCTTCTGCAATACGTTGCACACCTGATGACGTTTCGTCCATCGCTTGTGCACTTTCCGAAGAAGCGGTAGCGGATGTAGCTAGTTGTTCATATGTTTCTTGTACCCGGTATGCTACTTCCGACGATGATGCTGTAATTTCCTGCGTGCTTGCAGACAGCTCCTGAGAAGCGGCAGAAAGTTGAATCGTATTTTGCTGTACGTTGTGAATCAATGTGTGTAAACTTTGTTTTAATGTGTTCACAGCATTCGCAAGTTGACCAATCTCATCATTTGATTTAAACGCCACATTTTGACCTGTTAAATCCCCTTGCGCGATAATGTCAGCCGAATTGATGACATTTCGTAGAGGCGTGACGATTGATTTTCTGACATAAATCATTAAATAGATCCCGATTAGAATACTAATGCCCCCTGCTACAATGGCAATGACTATCGCTTGTTCGACAGTACTTTTCGATTGATGGCTAATTTCACTTAACTTTTCGTTTTGATAGACCATTAATTCCTTTGAAAGAAGGAGCATGTCATTATCTGTGTTTGTAACATCTTCATTTACATATTTAAGAGTTAAGTCAATATCATTCTCTTTATAGGCTTTTAGAGCATTTGTTGTATTTAACTGTAACTCGCTATGTAGTGCGGTCATTTCCTTCAAAATGCCTTTTGTTAAATCAGAGCGCACAATAGAAGATAGTTCATCAAGCTTATCTTTTAATATCGTGTCATGGTTTTGTAGTGCTTCTTCCGATGCGGAATCTTTATTTAATATATATGACCGCAAATACAGGCCGTGTGAAGCCAGAGCGGTTTGTATTTCTTCCGCCAATTGAATTTGCACGATTCGCTGATCAACGGCTTCTTCTACATGAGCTTGAATCGTGTTGAACTGGAATAGTGTGATTGTAGAAGTAAGTAATATTAGAAAGATTAAAGTAATAAAGCCGAGATTCAGTTTTTTTCGTATGGACATAATGCAATACCTACCTTATCATTTATCATTTTGGAGAATTTTGGTGATAGAATAAATATAGCTTGATAGCATATGTAGGTCAATGCTTGGTAAGCTTAAAGAGAAACATAATTTTTGTTGTCTACAAAAAGGTGCTAAATAGCATTGAATAGATTGACAATTCTGATTTGAAGGCGTAAAATTAAGCTAATATTTTTGTTCGGAATGGACAGAAGATTTCGAGAGCGAAGTCGTCCTTTGAACAGTAGAGAATAGTTTAGTAGAGCATAGCTGAGAAATCATTGAATAAGAATAGTAGCATAAGTGAGCAAAAAAGAGAGTCAGTGGTTGGTGCAAACTGATTTGTAGCTTATGTGAATGGACTTATGAGAGTTGCTAATAAGCAATTATTAGTAAACGTGGACCTACGTTACAGGGCGTGCATAATAGCACATAAGTGAGAGCGATACTGCTCTAATTTGAGGTGGCAACGCGGTATTTATCGTCCTCTACAATAGGGAAAATCCCTTTTGTAGAGGACTTTTTTTATTCTTAAGAAAAAGGAGATGGAAATGATGGAATTAGTTAGCTCTCGTACGACGATGAAAAAAATTAATGGCGATTCATTAACACCCATTTTAATTTTTAGACGTTTGCAAGGTTCACATAAATTTTTGCTTGAAAGTTCGGCTCAACATGAAGGAGCTGGGCGCTATTCTTTTATAGGGTCTAATCCGCGCAAAACGTATGTTGGAACAAATGACGGAATTACTGAATATGCCTATGAAAGTGGGCAGACGTATACACATCAAGGGGAGCTATTTGTGTTATTAAAAAGATTAATGCCCCGTATATCGAATACAACGGAGTTCCCTTTTTCAGGTGGAGCAGTTGGTTATGTAGGTTACAATGCAGCACAAAAATTCACAGCAGATGATGAGACGTTGGATTTACCGAATGTTCATTTTCATATATATGAAACAATTATTGTGTTTGATCATGTAACGGATGAAATTACGCTCATTCATACGAATATTGAAGCGGAGAAACAACAACCTGATTTAGATGCACTTGCCCATCATATACTTTTTGGAGAAACAAGTGAGGATACAGTTTATGAATATGAAGCAATGGAAGAGACGCAGTTAGAACACTTTACAGAAGTTGTTGAGAAGGTGAAGGCCGCTATAGAGAATGAGCATACTCGTGTAGTGTTATCGAAACGCTTTACTGCCTCATTGAAGGGGGATCCACTCGCACTTTATCGTAAGTTGAGAAAGGAAAATCCTGCACCTTATATGTATTATGTGACATTTGATGACCATGTTGTGATGGGAACTTCACCAGATAGCTTGATTCGTGTAAAGGGGGATCATGTCATTTCAACGCCAACAGCAGGGCATCTTAAACGTGGTGAGACGAAGTTAGAAGATCTTGAAAATGAAAGAATTCTTTATGAAAATGTAGGCGTGCGCAATGCACATACAACAGTTGTTGCTGCAGTACAGGAAGAGCTAAAGTCAGTATGTTTTCATGATTCAATCAAGGTGTTAGATGCTATGCATATTGAACGTTCGAAAAAGGCGTTACATATGACATCGCGTGTAGAAGGAAAGCTACTACCGATGCTGCATGCATTAGATGCGCTCTCTGCATCGCTTCCGCCCGTTTCCTTGACAGGTACACCAAAGGATCGTGCAATGGCACTATTAAAGGAAATTGATCATACGGCTGGGATTTTTGGTGGGGCACTAGGGTTTATTGGTTTTGATGGACATTTAGATTTTGCTTTAACGGGGAACTCGATTGTTGTAAAAGAGGATATAGCACATATGCAAATTGCCGTTTCGTTTACGAAGCTATCAAATATAGAAGAAGTTGTTGAGCGCGTAAATGATGAAATACAAGGTTATCAACAGTCGTTACAAGAATAGGAGGCAAGGCAAATGGAAAGCGTTATTCAAAGAGTACAAAATCGAGAGCATCTAATGTATGAGGAAATGCTAGAGGCTGCCAAACTTATGTTCCAAGATGATACACCGAAAGAACAAATTGCTACGTTTTTAACGGCGCTTGCCGCAAAAGGTGAAACATCACATGAAGTAGCAGCACTTGCGGTAACAATGCGTTCATTTTCATTAGAAGTGCCAGCAAAATCAGGAGTTTATATGGATAATTGTGGTACGGGTGGAGATGGTTTAAATACATTTAACATAAGTACAACTTCCGCTTTTGTCTTAGCTGGGGCGGGTGTCAAGATGGCGAAGCATGGGAATCGAAAAATTTCCAGCGCTTCTGGTAGTGCGGATGTACTAGAAGCATTAGGTATTCATACGGATATTTCAATCGAACAAACATTGGCTCTATTAGAACAAGAGGGCATTGCATTTATCTATGCACCAAATGTACATCCAAAATTAAAAAGAATTGGTGAAGTCAGGAGGGTGCTTGGTAAGCCAACTATTTTCAATATGGTAGGTCCACTTACGAACCCAGTAGCTTTAACGACACAATTCACAGGCATTAATCGACCAAACTTTGTGATGGATTATGCTTCGGTCTTACAAATGCTTGGGCGTGAACGAGCACTCGTCGTTTCGGGACCTAAAGGGTTGGATGAGGCGTCGCTTGCTGGACAAAATACATTCGTTTTAGTAGATAAAGGGGATTTAATTCCATTCTCATTAAAGGCAGAAGATGTGGGCTTAAACTACGCACCGCTAGAAGCGATTCGTGGTGGCAATGCAGATGAAAATGCAGTCATTATGCGTAAATTACTTGCTGGTGAGCAAAGTGCCTATTTCGATACGGTATTACTCAATGCAGGTATTGGGCTGTTTGG